>JAYTQI010000059.1:0-2425 GCA_043746825.1 Hyphomicrobium sp.
GCGTTTTTTGGACCCCCTGTTACTATTCTTTTACTATATCTATTTAGTCGGCCTTTATTCATCCCTGTTACCTTTTGCTCAACCCGGAATAATCGGGATGCGTCAAACAGGTAAGTATAAGGCAGGGTAATATGAGTGTTGCATTAGATGTGGCGCGCCACCGCGCGCCGGTTCAGGACGAAACGTTCCGGACCGAATATCTTCAGGCGTTGCGTTTGATCGAGCGCCTTCACCGTCTTCTCCTCGATGTCATCAAGGATGAGTTCGACCGCCAGGGTGGCGCCGAGCTCAACAGCGTGCAAGCGCTGCTCCTTTATAACATCGGCGAGAGTGAGTTGACCGCTGGCGAATTGAAAACCCGCGGCTACTACTTGGGGTCGAACGTTTCGTATAACCTCAAGAAGCTCGTGGACATGGGCTACATCCACTACAAGCGTTCCGACACAGACCGCCGCTCGGTCCGCGTCAGCTTGACGGACAAGGGCGTAGAGGCGAGCGAAATCGTCCAAAGCCTGTATCACCGTCAGCTTGGCTCGGTTCAGTCGGTCGGCGAGATCTCGGGCGATGACGTCAAGGGCTTGAACAAAGCTCTGGTCCGTCTCGAGCGCTTCTGGTCGGATCAAATCCGCTACCGGCTGTAATTCAAGTTCAAGAACAATAAGAAACGGACACCACGTCAACACTCGGGGGAGGGGGGGCGTGGATCAAAAGGGGCTGCCCATGCAACTGGGCGGCCCTTTGCCGTTTGGGGCCGTTTAAAAATTGTGCAATTGCATGGGGTTAATGCCTCATCATGCGCCGAACTGTGGCCGCCTGACCGCGCCGCGCCAAAAAATAGGGCATGAGCTGGAATAGGGGCTCGCCGGGTTCTCGCGGCGCACGTACTGTTATGAGGTGCTCTTGTCTTGCCAGGGCCCCCGCGAGGGGGCTTCGGTTGGTTTAAGGTTTCGTTAACGATTTTTGGTGAGCCCTATACGAGTTATTGGCTGATCTAGATTCGTTGCGTTATTGAGATCAGGCCACCACGACAGTCCTACTGGGGGAGCCACCCTTGCGCATGTCATATATCTCGCCACGCTCAATTTTAAAGCGCACCGTCTTGTTGGCGTCAGGGCTCTGCCTGATGGCCGCAGTGTCCGGCGCGCGGGCCCAGGACAGCGCCTTTCATAATTTCTTCGGTAACTCAGGCGGCGGCTCAAGCAATACTTACGACCGCGAATTCATCAAGGAATGGGAGATCAACCCCCCGAAAGGGTTCGCGACCATCTCGAAGACCAACATAGAGCCAACTAAAGCCGCCATCCAGCGCTATACTGATATCGTGGCCAAGGGCGGCTGGGCTCCAATCCCGGAACTGGCGCTGCAAGCTGGCGCCAATCAGCCAGAGGTCAAGCTGCTGCGCACCCGCCTTGCCATCTCGGGTGAGTTGAAGGAAGAAGACAACGGCTCGGGCTTTTACGATTACGGGCTTGAGAAAGCCGTGCGCCGCTATCAGGCGACCAATGGCCTGACGCCAACCGGCATTGCAGACAAGCGCACGATCGCGGCGCTGAATGTGCCAGCCACCGCAAGGCTGACCCAGTTGAAGGCCAACATTGGCCGCCTGACGGAACTGTCAAATTCTGTCGGGCCAAAATACGTCGTCGTCAACATTCCAGCGGCCCAGGTTGAAGCCATTGATAATGGCCGCATCTTCGCGCGTTACGCGGGCGTTGTCGGCAAAATTGACCGGCCGACGCCACTTCTAAAGTCTGCCATTACCGATCTGAATTTCAATCCGGTATGGACGGTTCCGCCAACGGTTGAGACCGAAGACCTGATCCCGCGCGGCCGCGAAATGCAGAAGAAAGGCCAGAGCGTCCTCGAGAAATTTCACATTGACGCCTACGATGGCGGCGGCAAAAAAGTTAGCCCAGAAAAAGTCGACTGGAGCAAGGTTTCGAGTGGCACCTACCGCTACAGCCAGCAGCCGGGTAAAGAGAACCCGCTCGGGTTCCTGAAGATCAACTTCGACAGCGCGCACTCGGTCTACATGCATGACTCACCGTCCGAGAACGTCTTCGGGCGCAATTTCCGCGCCGCCTCCTCAGGCTGTATCCGCGTGCAAAACATTGAGCATCTGGCAGGTTGGATTTTGAAAGACCAAGACGGCTGGGATCCAGATCGCGTGGCGCTAATGAAAAAATCTGGTGAGCGCCTCGATCTGCGGCTCAAGAAGGCGATGCCGCTGCACTTCGTCTATCTGACCGCCTGGGCGACCGAAGACGGCACCATCCAGTTCCGCCGTGATCTCTATCAAAAAGACGGTGTTGGGGCGGTGGCGGCGAACTACTGAGCTGTAGGCTTGCAGGCTGTGCCATGTGCATACCGGCTCACTGCCGGAGTGTGTTCTTGATTGCCGGTTCGATACTCATTCCAAATTTTT
>JAYTQI010000060.1:0-5311 GCA_043746825.1 Hyphomicrobium sp.
CCAGTGGCCACCCGCGATCCGTCCGTTCTCGATGTATTCGACCTGCCCGTTCGTCAAGTAACGCTCAGTAAACGAACGCCCCGAAGCGTATCGGCCCTCAATCGATTTTCCCGACAGTGAGGCCTCGATCTCGGTATGCGACAGCCAAGCGCTGCGTGCGGCAATGGCCGGCGCGGTTGCACATATGGCTAGAGCCAACAAAATCGTTCTGAATGTAAACATGGGTCTTCCCGTAGGCGCGTTGGAATTAATACGAAATCATCGGATTGTGACGCGAGCGCGCCAACATACCCAAAGTCGCAGCATAAGAGCCTTGAAAGCTTGGGGCCCTGGGCTTAAGTCTCACGCCTGACATACAAAAGCCACCGCACGTTCCGGACTGCCCGGGATCGGTGTGGCCTAGAGGGCAAATCGGACATGGGTTACAAAGTTGCAATCGTCGGCGCCACCGGCAATGTAGGCCGGGAAATGCTGAACGTGCTTTCAGACCGCAAATTTCCAGCCAATGAAGTCGTCGCGCTCGCCTCGCGCCGCTCGCAAGGCACGGAAGTCTCATATGGCGACAAGACCCTCAAATGCCGCGATCTTGAGACCTTTGATTTCAAAGGCGTTGATATTTGCCTGATGTCGGCGGGTTCAAGCGTGTCCAAGGACTGGTCACCAAAAATAGCGGCCCAAGGCGCCGTGGTCATCGATAACTCGTCCTATTGGCGATACGACAAGGACGTGCCGTTGGTCGTGCCGGAGGTCAATCCGGACGCCATTGCTGGCTATACCAAGAAGAACATCATCGCTAACCCTAACTGCTCGACAGCGCAGCTGGTGGTGGCGCTGAAGCCCCTGCACGACGCCGCCAAGATCACCCGCGTCGTGGTCTCGACCTATCAATCGGTCTCAGGCGCTGGCAAGGACGCGATGGACGAGCTGTGGCACCAGACCAAAGGCAAGTACGTTCCAGGCCATGAGGTTGAATCGTCGAAATTCCCAAAGCAGATCGCCTTCAACTGCATTCCTCACATCGACGTCTTCATGGAAGACGGCTACACCAAAGAGGAATGGAAGATGCTGGCTGAAACCAAGAAGATTTTGGACCCCAAGATCCGCTTGTCAGCGACCTGCGTGCGCGTGCCGGTGTTTGTCGGGCACTCAGAATCCGTCAATATCGAATTTGAACGGCCGATTTCAGCCGATGAGGCCAGAGAGATTCTGCGCAATGCGCCCGGGATCCAGGTGATCGATAAGCGCGAACCCGGCGGCTACATCACGCCCGTCGAAGCTGCCGGTGAATACGCCACCTTTGTTTCCCGCATCCGCGAAGACACGACCGTCGAAAACGGCCTCGCCATGTGGATTGTCTCGGACAATCTTCTGAAAGGCGCCGCACTCAATGCCGTGCAAATCGCGGAAACGATGATCAGCCGCAAGTTTCTGACCAAAGCCGCGTGATGGCACACGCCGGTGACATCACCAGCTCGTGCTGCACAATAGATCTGACCGGCGGCAGGCGTTATCAGCGTTTGCCGCTGACTTCCTTGTCCTGCATCTTGCCCAAAACCTGAACGATGGAGTTCAGATCTTGCAAAAAACGGTCGCGCTGAGCGGCAGTCAAGGTCGATAGAATGCGCTCATCCACCCGCCGCGACATCGGCTCGGCCGATTTCAGTACGCGCCAGCCTTCATCCGTCAATTTGACAGCGTAGGCGCGCGCGTCTTCCTTGGTGCGGCGGCGCTGAAGAAGGCCTTTCTTCAACATCCGGCGGACAATATCGGCAAGCGTTGACCGGTCGATGCCTGTGCGGTCAACGAGATGGGTTTGGCTGAGACCTTCGTTCTGGGAAACTGTCACGAGCACGGCGAATTGTCGGGGAGTCAAATCTCCTGAGCCGAGCTCGGCTTGAAATACCTCAGCGGCACATTGGCCGGCCCGGTGCAAAAGATGCAACGGCGACCGTTCCAATCGATTAGGTGCGGACTCTCGTGCCATAATTTATTCCTCGTCCAATCTATCTGCGGCAAGGCTAAAATTGTTAACGCCTTGCCCGGGTTCCACGTCTCCCGGCTTGCCGGTTCATTTGGCCAGCCCAAAGACTTCAGCTACGCTTTGATATGCATCCGTTTTGCAGATGCACCATTCCTGCGTCACCTTGACTAACATTCCTAGATTCGCTCAACCCGCACTTGCAAGCGTTCTAGGACTTACGGCCAATGGTTCTTGTCACGAAACACGAGTTCGCAAAAGCCGTCCAGAAGTTTTAGGCCATGATACTAACAAATCCTTTCAAACCGTATCTGTTCCCTTTGGAACAGTTGAGAGTCCGCGCCGGCACGATCAGAATATAATTGCGCGCAATTCAATGATTTCTATTGCAGCACGCCTCCGGTTCCGGTGGCGAGCTCTGAGCAACGGATACTGCAAGTTTTGCAACGCTACGACCTTAGCGGCAGAACCAAAACCGCTCGATCAAGACCGTTAACCTGCCCTGCCCGGGCAATGAAAAACAAATCATATCTGATCATCAGTCTACGCCAACTTTGCCCTGTTGGATTTATCAATTCTCCTAAAACAGTTTTTAAATAAATGATGCTCTGAGAAACGGTCTGCTGGAAATAGAGTAGAAAAAAGGGTGAGCTATGATTGGCTTGAACTCTCTTGAACTCTGAAGCGGTGCCGCCTTACTCTGGATCAAGCGCGCTGCTCCGCTTAATGACGCCCATCTGAGCGATGGCAAAGCCTGCATTCAAAATCAGCATGCCAGGAAACTTAAAGTAAGCCCATGAGCTCTCGGCAGAAAACCGCCACATGATTTCATTGAGCCCGGCCATCACAACAAAAAATAGCGCCCACCGGATCGTCAACGTTCGCCAGCCTTGATCCGTCAGTTGCATACTTTCACCGAGAACCAGCTTGAGCAAAGACTTGCCCCGTAACAGCCCGGCCGCCAGAACCGCAGCGAAAATCAGATTGACGATCGTCGGCTTGACGTAGGCGAAACGCGGATCATTGAACCAGAGCGTTAGAGACCCAAAAACACAAACGACCGTGGCTGTGATCGTGAGAACTACGGAAAGCTTGCGGTGCATCGCGTAATAGACACCGACCAGCAACAGCGTCGCAGCCATGGTGGCCCCTGTAGCCCAAAAAATGCCAAGCGTCCTATAGGCGATAAAAAATGCGATCAGCGGGCCCAACTCCACCAGCAGTTTGATCACCTGCTTACGGTCGAACTCTGGTTCCTGCGCTGGCGGGCCAGGAACAGGGACGGGGACTTTGATTTCAGAGACTTTTGTCTCGGTCATACGCATCAAACTCCAGATGCCGGTGGCAGATCAAGGCAGGCGATGTTTCTGCAAAAAGCGGGTTAAGGCCCACGCGTAGATCAAGGACAAAGGTAAGATGACCGCGATCTTGAAGAACACCCAAACGTTGATGCCGCTCATGTCGTAGCCGAAGAAATTGTACATGTCTGTGGCTTTAAAATTCTGCCGGACATACTCATTGGCAACGGCGGTGAACAGAAAGAACATAGCAAAACTGAACGTGAACTGGTTCCAGCCTCTTTCCGTGTAATGAAACGTTTTTTCAAAAGCATACTTGAAAAAATTGCGCTTTATCCAAAGTCCGGCAAGTAAGAAAGCTGCAAACAATGCATTAAATACCGTCACCTTAAGCTGGATCCACATGGGATTGTGCGTGATCAATGCCAATCCTGCGAACGCTAGCGTGACGCCAGATGCAATCAAGGGGAAAACCGGGTAGCGTTTCAAGAAAACTTTCATCGCGATGATGGCCATGACCGTCGTGACGATGATCGCGACTGTGCCGTGCCAAAGCTCCGGGTCGGTATCTGAATAGATCGCGTTCACCACGAACATCGCGATGAGCGGCCCGAACTCGCTCAAAATATTGATCGTCTGTTCCGTGTTGAATGGAAATAGCCGCTTCATGTGTTCCAACGGTTCCCCTGTTGCCCTCTTGCACTATGCCCGATCAGTCTGCCCGTTTCAGTTGTCTGCAATCGCCTTGGCGAATTCGCTCGCCGCAAATGGCTGCAGGTCGTCCACGCCTTCCCCAACCCCAATGGCGTGTACGGGAAGTTTAAACTTCTCCGAGATTGCAACCAAAATTCCGCCGCGAGCAGTACCATCCAGCTTTGTCATTACCAAGCCCGTGACACCCGTCCGGTCGCGAAACACTTCCACTTGGTTCAGGGCATTTTGTCCCGTTGTCGCGTCCAAAACCAGAACGACATCATGTGGCGCTGTGGGGTCCAGCTTTTTCAAGACCCTACAGACTTTTTCGAGTTCTTCCATCAAGACTTGCTTGTTCTGCAAACGTCCGGCTGTATCCAATAGCAGCACATCAGCGCCCGTTTGCTGGGCAGTTTGTAACGCCTCGAAAGCCAACCCTGACGAATCTGACCCAACGTCACGCGCAATGACGGTGGAGCCAGTTCTCTCGCCCCATACTTTAAGCTGATCAATGGCTGCGGCGCGAAACGTATCGCCTGCGGCCATGACAACCTTATTGCCATCGCGTGCGAATTTGGCAGCCAGTTTGCCGATTGTTGTCGTTTTACCGGTCCCATTAACGCCGACCATCATGATGACGTGCGGCCTTTTAGACGGATCGATCACGAGCGGCTTGGCGACGGGACCAAGCACGCGTTCGACTTCTTCGGCCAAAATTTCGCGCACCTCGTCCGCCGAAATGCCTTTCTCGAACCGGCCCTTAGAGATCGCTGCGGTGATGCGGCTGGCGGTTGCCGTGCCAAGATCCGATTGGATGAGCAGATCTTCGAGGTCTTCAAGGGTTGCGGCATCAAGTTTGCGCTTGGTGAACAGGCCGGTGATACCGCTCGAGAGTTTCGCCGAGGTCTTGCCAAGGCCCGACCGCAGGCGCTGCAGCCTGCTCTGTTTCGGCGCGGCTGGGGCCTGTACCAGTTCCGGCACAGCAACGTCTACACCTGCGGCCTCTTCAATGGTTACGGCGTGTTCTGGGCTTTCTGGCGTGTTGGGTTGCTCAGGTTCAGAGGTGGCAGGAGGAACCAGTTCCGCCGCGCTCTTTCCCCCAAACAGCCTGCCAAAAAGGCCTTTGCGTTTCAGCTCTTGATCGCTCACCCGCAGACCTCGCCGGTCAAACGGCTACCCTCATGCCCTGTAATGCGCGCCTGGATCATCGAGCCGGCTTCTGCGTTCAAGCCATTGGCAAACGTCACCTCAGTGAACTGCGGCGTGCGGCCATGCGTTGATTTCTCAAGCAGCACATCAACCTCTTTGCGATGCTGCCTGGCGAGATATGATGACAGCACTT
>JAYTQI010000061.1:0-5294 GCA_043746825.1 Hyphomicrobium sp.
GAGTGAGACCTTGCGGTTACCCTTACGAGCCGTGGTGGCTTCAAGCTCAGCAATGCGCTCTTCCAGATCGGCGCAGCAATTGCCGCCCAGATCGGCCGCCGATGCACCAGTTGCCATACCACCAGCAAGAAGTCCGGCGGCGGCCAGTGCACTAAGACCATACTTTTTCATTCGACTTTCTCCCGTCTTCTTCAAATTTGGAGCCGACCTCAATTTTGAAGTGGCGCCTGATCTTCAAGGTGCAGCTCAATGAGCGGCTTACGTTCGAAAGTTATCGTCACCACTTTCGCCGCGTAACCGGCACATTCCTCGATTCGCGTTGGTACAACAATCGAACTTTGAGGAATCGTCACAACAGGTTTTTTGATGTTGCGTATGGGCAACGTTTAACGGCGATCAAAAAAAGCAAAAAAGGCATATCAACATATTGAATGGGCTTAAAAAAATCGCTCCCTCATGAGGCACACCTTGGTGCGGAAGCCCCCCCCTTGTACGGCATTTGGATCATGTGGATAGACCCTGAATAAGCCATTCGCCTAGCCTCAACTACCGGTGTTCCACGGGTTTGTCCGGCGAGGGTTCCAGGAAATATTCGAGGTCAAAAAGCGCCAAACTTGTCCCATAATTGCAAATAGTTGTGCGGCTCGATGAATCCTAGCCGCCGAACATTTCCGGCCAACGCTGGTTTTTATGAATGTGCCGCAGGCGGCTTGGCCGCTGGCGACAATTGAATGAAGCGTTTTGAAATGAACGCCAAAAGCACGACTACGAGCGCGGTGGAGTGAGTCATCATCACGATGCCCGGGCGGGACTTATAGGTCGCCAAGACGAATTGCTCATAGAAGGCTGGGTGGAAGCGCTCGGCCTGGCCAAAGCTCCAGCGGTATTGGTCGAGCATGGCGTCCAGCACCATGTAGGTGTGCGACAAGGCATTGCCATTGATGTATTCGAACGCCGCGATCCCAGCGACCGCAAAGATGCGGGCCACCCAATTGAGGTTGTCGATGACATGGTCGTAAATGAACAACAGAGCGAAGATCGCAATGTGAACACTTACAAAGAATTGCCAGAGGAAGTCTATCTGCCCTTGCGCCGTCATAATTGCGCTGACCAGGGTGTCTTCCGTCATGATGCTCGGTCCTTAAGGTTCAGGAGTTGCGGCTGGCAGATATAGTCGAGCGTCACGCCTGTGCCAAACGCTACCCACGTTGCCGCCTAAGGGTCTCATCAGCGACCGTAGGTCCACAACAGACATGGCCAAAAAACGCCTGCTGCTGGGTACTGCCATAGCGGTCTAAAGCCCAAATGACACACAGCCACATGCAATTGTGGAAAATCCGCCACAATCGAAGTCTAGCGAGATGCGGAGTGCGGATTTTGCGCTCGGGGGAAGCTACCGGTGCTGATCGTTCAGTTCCTTGCCGGCGTGAATAGGTTAAATGGGGCATGTTAGACGTTGGCTTGGATCGCCGGTCAGTCCTCAAGAATACGTGTGCGCTGGTTGCGGTGTTGGCGGCTGCGCGCGATGTCCTATCGGCCCAAACCGCGCTGGCCGCCGGGGGCGACGCAGCAGCAACCGTGTTCGGCGCTGAAAATGTCCGGGACATCGCCCGCAAATTAGCGGCGAGTGATTATGTGAAACCGGCGATAGATCTGCCGGACCCCTTCAACAAGCTGTCCTATGACCAATACCGCGACATCCGTTTCCGTGCCGATCACGCGATCTGGCACGGCGAGAAGCTCGATGTCGAAATTCAGCTTTTTCCGGTGGGCTGGCTCTATGACATGCCCGTCGAAATATCGTTGATCGATCAGGGCGCTGTGTCGGCGCTTAAAGCCGACAATCATCTTTTCACCCTCGGGCCATTGATTGGCAAAGGTCCGGAGGCGGCGCCCTTTGGGTTTTCCGGCTTTCGCGTTCACGGACCGATCAATCGCGCCGACTATTTCGACGAATATACTGTCTTCCAGGGCGCCAGCTATTTACGCGCCGTTGGGCGCGGCCAGAACTACGGCGCCTCGGCGCGCGGCCTTGCCATCAATACCGGCAGACCCGGCGGCGAGGAATTTCCAGTCTTCCGGGCGTTCTGGATCGAGAAGCCAAAGGCTGGCGCCGCCAATCTCATTGTGCATGCGCTTCTCGATAGTCCCTCCACGACCGGCGCTTACCGTTTTGCAGTTCAGCCGGGCGAGACAACCGTCATGGATGTTGAGGCAACGCTATTTCCAAGAAAAAACGTCCAGCACGTTGGACTTGCGCCATTGACCTCGATGTTTCTGCATGGACCGGCTGACCAACGCCGCTCTGGTGATTTCCGGCCCGAGGTTCACGACAGCAGCGGCCTCGCAGTTTTGAACGGCAGTGGAGAGCGCTTGTGGCGGCCCCTCACAAATCCAAAGACCTTGCAGACCAGCGCCTTCGTTGACAAGGATCCCAAGGGTTTTGGTCTTTGGCAGCGTGATCGCGCCTTCCAGAATTATGAAGATCTCGAAGCCCATTACGAGCACCGCCCAACCATTTGGGTCGAACCAAAGGGCGGCTGGGGAGAGGGTTTCATAGAGCTGCTTGAAATTCCGGTTGAGGACGAAATTCATGATAACGTTGTCGTGTATTGGAAGCCGGCCAAGGGCCTCGAGGTGGATGGGCCTCTGAAATTTCAGTATCGCCTGCACTGGGGCGATCAGGTTCCAGCCGCATGGTCTGGCGCCCGCGTCGCAAAGACGCGGATTGGGTCCGCCAAAAAGCCTGGAATAGTTCTTTTTGTGATCGACTTCGAAGGACCTGCCGTCAAAGAGCTGCGCGATTTGCCGGTTGCGGTCCTCAGCGCCAATTCCGGTACAGTCACCAACATCGTCGTGCAGCGCAATCCTGAAATTCCGGGCGTCAGGGTGAGCTTTGAATTGAACCCGAATGGGGTTGACTTGGTTGAGCTTCGCCTGGCCTTGAAAGAGGGCGAGCAATTGATTTCAGAGAGCTGGCTTTACCGATGGACCAAGCCTTAGCAGAGAATTTTAAGGGCTGCCATCAGGCCACCGAGGCGAAAGATTTGGGTCCGCTGACCCGCCTCCCTGATGCCGCGCCGCTGGCGATGCCCGCACAGGATTTTTCCAAACGTATCAGGCTTAGCGATCAGCCGCGACGGCGTGGCTACTGGGTGCCACGGGCTGCAATATTTGTTGGCGCGGCTGTGTTGACCGCAGCGTTTGCTTACGAGCTGTTCCAAATTCTTGCGTTCGCGGTGATGACGCCGCTACAGTTTTTGTTCCTCGTGCTGTCAACCATTTCGTTTGGCTGGATCGCTGTTGGCTCGCTGAGTGCCGCACTTGGGTTTCTGCCGTTGTTCGCGGGCGAGAAGCCGGATCAAATCAGCGCCCCACCATTTGAAACGCCGTTTGAGACCCGCACCGCTTTACTGTTCCCGGTCTTTCACGAAGTCCCGGCGCGGATTGCGGGCGCTATTGAAGCGATGGCGGGAGAATTATCAGCGCTTGGCCGCGCCGGTCAGTTCGACGTTTTCGTGCTCTCCGACACGCGCGGCGATCAGGACGGCGCCAATGAGGCCGCCGCCTATCAGGCACTAAACGAAGAGCTGCACACTGTTCTGCCGGTCTACTATCGCCGCCGCGTCGAGAACACAGCCAAGAAGGCTGGCAACATCGCCGACTGGATTGAACGCTTTGGCGCGGCCTATGACCACTTCGTCATTCTCGATGGCGATAGTGTCATGTCGGGCGAGACGCTGGTGACACTCTCTCTTGCCATGCAGGCTGATCCCAAGGCCGGTCTGATCCAGACCGTGCCGCGTCTGGTTGGTGGTCACACCCTGTTGCAGCGCTTGCAGCAGTTCGCCTCGAATACCTATGGCCCGGCCGTTGCAGCGGGCATTGCCTTCTGGCACCGCGATCAAGGCAACTACTGGGGGCATAATGCCATTATCCGCACGGAAGCCTTTGCAGCGACGGCGGGCCTGCCTGATCTTGTCGGCCGCAAGCCGTTTGGCGGCCACATCATGAGCCACGACTTCGTTGAGGCTGTGCTGTTGCAGCGCGCTGGCTGGGGCGTGCACATGATGCCAACGTTAGAGGGCTCCTATGAAGGCCAGCCGCCCAACATCGTCGATGTCGTGACGCGTGACAGGCGCTGGGCCCAGGGCAACTTGCAGCACTTAGCCATTGTCAGCCAAGCCGGTGTGACGCCGATGGGCCGGGTGCATCTCGGCATGGGCGCCGCCTCATATTTGATTTCGGGCATTTGGGCCTTGTCGCTTATCGTTGGCATCGTGCTGGCGCTGCAAAGCCAACGTTTTCTGCCGAGCTATTTCGAGGACGCCAAGACTTTGTTTCCGATCTGGCCGGTCATCGATCCTGGCGCGGCGCTGCGGTTGTTTCTGGCGACTCTTGTCGTCGTCATGCTCCCCAAAGGTTTGGGACTGATGTTGGAGTGGAAGCGCTCGCTCATTGCGCACGATGCGGGCCGGGCGATGCGCTCAACCTTGGGCGTCATGTATGAGACCGTTTACTCGATGTTGATCGCGCCTATTCTGATGCTCACCCAAACCGTTGGTTCGGTGCAGATTTTAGCGGGCCGCGATTCTGGTTGGAGCGCACAGCGCCGGGACGATGGCGCTATAGAGTTTTACGATGCGTGTTGGTTTGCGCGCTGGCACACCTTTATTGGCCTTGTTACTGCTGGCATTGCTTACGCCGTGTCGCCTGGCCTTCTCGGTTGGATGGCGCCGGTTGTTCTCGGTCTCGTGCTAGCGGGCCCGTTGAGCTGGTTGACATCGAAGCGCGCCGGTTGGTTTGCGCGCTGGGCGCTGGCCACTTCTGAGGACAAAAACCCGCCCGCGATTTTGGTTGCAGCCGATGCAAGAGCGGAAGTGTGGAGCAAGCGGCTGGCGGGTGTACGGTCAGGTACGGAAATATCCAACTAGCCACGGCTCCTCCGCTTGTTCGCGATGTGGGCCTGCGAAAAACGCCAACTATTTTACAAGCCCTTGATGTTAACGCTGATAGGTGTGGAGCGTGACGCTCACTTGTGCTAGATTGATAGGGTGCCGAGATGAGCACGCAAGACGCCGGTTCGTTCAACGAGCTGGCGTTTTTTGTTTCTGAGTGCGGGTTATGCTCTATCGTTTAGCCGGTCGCGCCAATATCCGGGCCGCCGCCGTCGATCGCCGCGCAATCCCTCCACAACGTCATCCCCGCGCGACCACTTGGAAGTCCCCTTGCGGGACCGTCAGCGCAAAGCGCTGCGGAAATACGGCGGGGACCCGTCCAAGCCTCCGCATAAG
>JAYTQI010000062.1:0-12364 GCA_043746825.1 Hyphomicrobium sp.
GAAGACGTCCACATGAATGTCGAGAGCCGGTTGAAGGAAGTTATCGGTGCGCCCGCCGGGCGGCTGCACACCGCACGCTCGCGCAACGATCAGGTGGCGACGGATTTCAGGCTCTACGTCCGCGATCAGATCGACGGACTCGACGGTGCCATTGCTAATTTGCAGCAGGTGCTGGCTGTGAAAGCTGAAGCCAACGCCGCCACCGTCATGCCCGGCTTTACGCATTTGCAGCCCGCGCAACCCGTCACCTTTGGTCATCATCTGCTGGCGTATGTCGAGATGCTGGGCAGAGATCGCGGGCGGCTGAGTGACGCCCGCAAGCGCTTAAACGAATGTCCGCTCGGGTCTGCGGCGTTGGCTGGAACCTCATTCCCGATTGATCGCGCGATGACTGCCGAAGCACTTGGGTTCGATAAGCCGATGGCCAACTCGCTCGATGGTGTTTCAGATCGCGACTTCGCGTTAGAAACTTTGAGCGCGGCGACGATCTGCGCCATCCACATGTCGCGCTTGGCGGAAGAGATCGTGATCTGGATGACGCCGCAGTTTGGTTTCATCAAGCTGTCCGACCGCTTCACGACCGGCTCGTCGATCATGCCGCAAAAGCGCAACCCGGATGCGGCGGAGCTGTGCCGCGCCAAGGTCGGGCGGATCGCCGGCGCGTTTCAAAGTCTCGCGATGGTGATGAAGGGCCTGCCGCTCGCCTACTCCAAGGACATGCAGGAGGACAAGGAAGTCACCTTTGACGCGCTGGAGAGTTTGAAACTCGTCATCGCCGCCATGTCGGGCATGGTGGGTGATCTCGAACCCGTGCCGGACGCCATGCGCAAGGCGGCGGGCCGGGGCTATTCAACCGCCACGGATCTGGCCGATTGGCTGGTGCGGGAGCTCAAAATGCCGTTCCGCGACGCCCACCACGTCACCGGCTCCATCGTTAAGCTCGCCGAGAGCAAGGGCCTGGACCTGGAATCGTTGAGTTTGGCGGATATGCAAGGGGTCGAGCCCAAGATCACAAAAGCCGTATTTTCGGTACTTTCCGTTGATAATTCTGTGAAAAGCCGGACCAGCTATGGGGGAACCGCGCCACAGAACGTCACGAAAATGGCGCGTGGCTGGCTGAAGCGGTTGGAAAAGGAGCGGGGTAAGGGGTAGAACCCAGGGGAACGTCATCCCCGCGCCCGCGATCTCATCGCGGGAGAGCTTGCCCCCGCGAAGGCGGGGGGCGGGGACCCGGTCAAGCCTGCCGTCTTTCATTTGGCAGGTCATAAATACTGGCGGACGGCGCAAAGCCCGGACGCCAACGGCACGTGAGATTGGACGAGTTTGATGCTGACATCGCGCACTGCCAAGACCTGGATCACTGTCCTCGCCGCTACCGCCGTCGCGGCGGTAGTCAGTGGCTGCGGCGTCAAAGGCGCGCTGCAACCGCCGCCTGAATCCAAGGTTGGCGGCGAGCCCGTCAAGAACGCCGAATCCGCCGACCCCGGCTCCAACTCCGTCGTTAAACCCAAACCCCACGAGGGCTTTATTTTGGATGGGTTGTTGAGGTAGGGGTGGGTGAGGAGGATTGTGTGGCGCAGGTGGTAATTCGCTTCGCGGCAACGAGAGTGGCCGATGTTTCGACCACTCCCTTGTAAATTTGTTCTGCATTTAGAACACGATTTGATGGAACGCTACCAGAGCGGGAACTTTTACGTCCATGATATCATGAACGATACCGAGTTTCTTGGCATCGTCTGCACCAATAAATTTTGGCTCGTTTGAAAGGCCGCGGATCTGGGCCTTCGATAGTCCCGTCCGTTTTGCATAAACCTCTGCAATGCGACCCTCATCGTTCTTCAGTCCGCTAAGAGTCGCTTGAAGGTGCCTTCTGTCAAAATGCGCGTGTTGAACGTCGAGGCCTACACCGTGAAACATAAAATTTGCGGTTGGAGCGGCATAGCGCCGACTTCCCGCGAGGAAAATCACATTTCCGATACTCTCAACATAGCCCACGTTGTAAGTAGTAATTTCGATCGGTAACGCGCGTAACATTTCATAGAGATGCAAACCATCATCTACCACGCCGCCTTTTGTGGCCAAGAGTAAGTGCACGTCGGTTATTTGTTGAGCCACGATATGCGTCATGGTTGTCAACAGTTGACCGGCGGACTGTGCGTTCACAGGGGCACGAAAAGAAACATATGCAGATTGAGGCACAAAAGTCTGTGCCAGCGGAACAGGGTGTGTCGTCATTGTGTGAGTTCTCCACAAAGTGAGCTGCAGGAATCACACCGAGATTGACGAACACCCCTCGAAGCACTTACCTAGTACTTGTCGGGTATCCGTCGCACTCAGTGCGTTTACTCGGCACAAGGGGTATGAAACACTAGCTTACATGAACGCACAGGACGGGCTCTTGAACAGCTCGGGACCTGTGCGTTTTTGTTTGAACGGGTGCGCTTAGAAGGTCAACGCCACAATCCACCGTAGTGGCTGTGCTGATACACGGAGGAATTATTGAAGAATGAGGTGGTTAAAAGCGCTGACAACAAATCTTGTCAGATGTGTCCAGAATTCAATCGAATCTTGGCTGTTGGCCCCAATTCGACCCCATCGGACTGGCAAGCATCAACTTGAAATTTTTTTGACATTGGGTTCTGTTTTTGGCCATTGAGGAGTTCTTAACCGCGAAAAATTTGGTTTCGCTCAACGCGAATCGAATCACTGTCTGCTTGGACTTGCCTTCGATTTATGCACTTTGCCGGTGTCCTCGTTGGCTAGATCATCAAGATTTTTTCTTAACAAAAAATCCGCGCGCGAGCCCGGATCTTTACTAGCTTCAGCCAGGTAAAGACCCCGGATATTCGTCTCGCGCGTGGCGCTAAACTTCTTCCGGGGACGCGGTGGTTAGAATTGCGCTTCTCTCTCCACTGCGTTCCCGGCCGGAGTTTGCCAGGAGGCAAACGCAGGGCCGGGATCACGTCCAAGGGTGTGAAGCACTGGCGTTCCGAGTTAAACGACGTGGCCCCGGATATTCGTTTCGCGGTTCCCGCGAACCTTCTTCCGGGGACGCACAGGCGTGTAGGGTCTGCCCCCGGCTCGAGGCCGTGCTCCGTCTGGGGACGCACAGGCGTGTTGGGTCTGCGCGAACGCTTGACCCAACCTACGCTTTGACCCATTGCGTTGGCCTCAAAGGCCGCTAAAACCCGTTGCCATGCACCACTTCCATTACAAAGCCGGCGTGCTTCACGCCGAGGATGTCAGTCTCGCCGAAATCGCGCGCGAGGTCGGGACGCCGTTCTATTGCTATGCGACCGCGACGCTTGTCCGTCACTACCAGGTTTTGGCGCAGGCGTTTGAAAAGCAGTTCGGCAAACACAACGCCCTGATCTGTTACGCCGTCAAAGCCAACTCCAACCAGGCGGTGCTCGCAACTCTCGCGCGTCTCGGCGCGGGTATGGATGTGGTGTCGGAAGGTGAATTGCGGCGCGCCCGGGCGGCGGGTGTGCCAGCCAACAAAATCATTTTTGCGGGCGTCGGCAAGACGGCTGAAGAAATGGCCTTCGCGCTGCATGAGGGCATCCTCGGCTTTAACGTCGAGAGCGAGCCCGAGCTTTATTTGCTCAGCGACGTCGCGGCCTCACTCAACAAAACCGCCCACATCGCGATCAGGGTCAATCCCGATGTCGATGCCAAGACCCACGCCAAAATCTCAACCGGTAAGTCCGAGAATAAATTCGGCGTGCCGTTTGACGAAGCGCGCGCGCTCTACAACGACGCCGCCAAGCTGCCGGGCATCAAGATCTCGGGCCTTCATATGCACATCGGCAGTCAGATCACCGATTTAGCGCCTTTTCGCGCGGCTTTTGGGCGGATGCGCGAGTTAGTGCTGCAATTGCGCGAAGACGGTATCGCACTCGAACATCTCGACATCGGCGGCGGGCTTGGCGTGCCGTATCGCGGTTCCAACGATGTGCCGCCGCACCCGGACGATTACGCCGCCGTCGTCAAAGACCAGCTTGGCGATTTGGGCCTCACCTTCGTGATGGAGCCGGGCCGCATGATCGTTGGCAACGCCGGCGTGCTCGTCACCAAAGTCACCTACGTCAAGGAAGGCACGGATAAAACTTTCACGATTGTCGATGCCGCCATGAACGATCTGATTCGCCCGACCTTGTACGAAGCCCATCACGACATCTGGCCAGTGTTGGAAGCTAAGTCCGAGATGGCGCCTCTGCTGCAGGACATCGTCGGGCCTGTTTGCGAGACCGGCGATTATTTGGCGCAAGACCGCACACTACCGTCGTTCTCCGCGGGCGATCTGATGGCGGTGATGACGGCGGGCGCGTACGGCGCGGTCATGTCGTCAACTTACAACACCCGCGCCCTGGTGCCGGAAGTGTTGGTTAATGGCGAGCACTACGCGGTTGTGCGCCCGCGCCTGAGCTTGGATGAGTTAATTGCCACCGACCGCTTAGCCCCTTGGCTCGTAAAGTCTTGATCAACAAGGCGTAATACACTCGTCAAATATTGCATTTTCTTAAGGTACGAGCGGCCTTTTTGTGCTATACTTTGAGCATGGAAAAGCCTGAGAAAACAGTCCCCGAAAACCCCGTTGAGCGCGCCTTCGCGCGCAAGGTTCTCCTCTCAACCTGGGCGCTGTTTTTTGAGCGGCTGTGGCCTAGGCTTTGGATTTTGCTGGGGTTAATTGCGATTTTCACGGCGGTCTCGCTGGCTGGAATCTGGCCGATGATCCCGCATGTTTTGCATGGCCTCATCCTCGCTGCCATGACCGCAGCGAGCGTTGCGGCACTGGTTTATGCCGCCCGTGTGCCGTGGCCCTTGCGCGAAGACGCTGTTCGCCGCATTGAGCGCCGCTCAGGCGTCGCCCATCGGCCGGCCTCGTCGTATGAGGACGAGCTGACCGCCAATTCCGAAAATCCGGCCACCAACGCGCTGTGGCAAGCGCATCGCGAGCGCCTCGCCGCCACTATTGGCCGCCTGAAAGTCGGCAGCCCCTCGCCGCGCGCCGATCGTTTTGATCCGATGGCATTGCGCGCCCTCGCCTTGTTGGCCTTGGTGCCGGCAGCCGCGCTGGTGACGGGCAATTTTTATGACCGCTTCGCCTCGGCATTCCGCTTTGGCACCCCAGTTGCGCCGCATGAAACCCGCGTCGATGCCTGGGTGACGCCGCCGCCATATACTGGCCTGCCGCCTTTGATGCTGGCCGATGGCGCGCAACCAGTTGGTGCGCCTGATCCTAAGACCGCCACTGAGCCAACCAAGCTGCATGAAGTTCCCGACAAGAGCTTGCTGGTCCTGCGCGGCACCGGCTTTGAGGGTCAGCCCATTGCACTCGAAGTTTTGACCGACGGCGCCAAGGAGCCAACGCGAACCGTTGCTGATCCGCCGAAGGTCAAGGCCAATAGCAAAGACGAAAGCAAGACCAGCGTCTCAGAAGTTCGCGTCGAGATGAAAAAATCAGCGCGGGTGCGGGCGTTGGCGGGCACCAAAGAACTTGGCAGCTGGACGTTTGACGTGATCCCTGACAAGCCGCCCACCATCACCCTTGAAAAGGGCATGGAGCGCACACCGAAAGGCTCACTCAAACTCGCCTATAAAGCCGAGGATGATTACGGCGTGGCCTCTGCTCTCGCCAAGTTGCGGCAAGCGGCTCCTAAACCAGGTGACCCCGCCAAAGCCTGGGCCAAAGCCCCGCCGTTGAAGGGTCCGCGCCTGCCGCTTGAGCGGCCGCCAGAACTTACGCTGAAAATGCCGCGTGCAGGTTCCAAGGCGGTTGAAGGTACGACCTTGTTAGAACTCGGCGCTCATCCCTGGGCAGGGCAGCGCGCGGAACTATGGCTGGAAGCGACCGACGTGGCCGGCCAGATTGGCAAGTCAGAACCGTTTGAACTGGTGCTGCCCTCGCGCCGGTTCTCGAAACCGTTAGCGCGCGCTGTGCTGGAGCAGCGCCGCAAACTCGCGGAAGACAGCCGCAACCGGCCTTATGTCGCCCGTGCGTTGGATGCGATCACGTTGGAGCCGGAAGGCTTCATCACCCGCAACGGAGTCTATCTCGGTCTCAGAACCATCTATCACCGGGTCGAGCATGAGAAATCGCGTGCGGCCATCGCCAGCGCCATCAATGATCTTTGGACACTGGCACTGAAAATCGAGGATGGCTCGCTGTCCGACGCCGAGCAAACGCTGAAAGATGCGCAAGACAAGCTGGCAAAGGCGCTAGAACGCGGCGCAGACGACAAAGAAATTCAAGCCCTGATGGAAGAACTGAAGCAGGCCCTGAACCAGTATGTCGAGGAGATGCAGAAGAAGGCTCAGGACGAAGATCCCCAACCGCCGGGCGATCAAGATCAGCCGCAGATGAGCCAGCAAGATCTCGATAAGATGATGCAAGATCTGGAAAAGACCGCCAAGAACGGCTCACGCGAAGACGCGGAAAAAATGCTCGCGGAATTGAAAGAGCTGATGGAGCGCATGAAGGCAGGCAACTCCAAGGAAGCCAAAGAGCAGGACAAAAAAGCCAAAGAGGCGATGAAGAAGCTCAATCAGCTGAGCGATCTCGCTGGCAAGCAGCGCCAGCTTATGGACGACACTTTCAAGGAGCAGAAAAAGCAAGAGGGCAAAAACCCCGGTGGTAAGAAGAACGGAGAGAACCAGGCCGGTGGTTCGAAGCGGCCGGGCCAGAAGGGCCAGCAAGGCGACAAGAGCGAGCAAGGGCAGCAAGCTCAGGATGGCCAAAAAGGCGAGAACGGGGATCGCGGCCGCCAGCCCGGTCAAGGCCAGGGTTCACTTCGTGACCGCCAGGAAGAGGTACGCAAGAACCTCGAGAAGCTGCAAAAGGATCTCGAAGATATTGGCGCTGGCGATCCTGAAAAGCTCGGCAATGCCCAGAACGCCATGAAGGAAGCCGAAGAGCAGCTCGACAAAGGCAACCTCGACGGCGCCGCCGATCAACAGGCGCAAGCACTGGAACAAATGCGCCAATCGGCCCAGCAGATGGCTGAGCAAATGTCGAAGGAGAGTCAGCAGCGCATGGGACGTGGTGACAAACCGCGTGATCCCATGGACCGGCCACAGAAATCCGAAGGACCGGATCTTGGCAACTCGGTCAAAGTGCCGAATGCCATCGATGCGCAGCGGGCGCGTGAAATTCTCGATGAGCTGCGCAAGCGGTCTGGGCAAGCTTTGCGGCCGCCGGTTGAACTCGATTATCTCGAGCGGTTGTTGCGGAGGTTTTGATTGGCCGCGAAGTCAAATACCCGTCATACCGCACGCGATGAAGCATTCTTACTGTGCATCGCAGATGCGGGAACTTTCAAGGTTCCGGCCGTTACATTGTAAGGTCCAGGATCAGCGCCGCACCATGAAAAATGTTGCGTCGCATCCGTGATGACGGGTGGTAGTAAGCCTTTCACACCTGCTCGCGCGCTTTCATGGTTTTAATGAAGGCCGGGCGGGCGCGGATGCGGGCGGCGTAATCCGTGAGGTTTCCGTCTGGGATTTTCCAATCCATGCTCATGCCCCAGCCGAAGCAATGGCCGAGGAGAAGATCAGGCACGGTGAACGCATCACCCATGACGTATGCTTTGGAGCCAAGTCGTTCTGACAAAGATGTCATGGCCCGGTCGAAATCAAAACGGCAGGCGCGCTTCACATCCGGCACGCGGTACTCATCCGGCAATGCGAAGGTGTGCTTCGCGGCGGTCCAAAGACAACTCTCGACATCATCGACCGCGAACTGCGTGAAGCTGTCCTGCTGGCCGCGCGCAATCGTTCCGGCTTTATGCGTGAACTTGCTGTGCTTGTCGGCAAGATATTGGCAGATGGCGGTGGAATCGATGACGTAATCCGCGCCGTCTTGAAGAATGGGGACTTTTAAGGACGGGTTGATCGCCGACAATTTTGCGTCACGCGGGGCGATGGGATCGAGTTCAAAAGCCTCACCCAATTCATTCAATATCCAGATCACGCGGATGGCACGGGTTCTCGGCGCACCGATGACTTTGTACATTTACGTTTTCCAATCTGCGGCTGGAATTACGGCCAAATTCAAAAAAGTTAACCCGTCATCCCTGTCAGCGCCGCATCATCTAGTATGCTGCATCACGCGCGGTATGACGGGTAAGCTATGATAATTACTTGGCGATTGTCGCATTCGCAGGCACGGAACGCACCAGAAATCCGCTGATCACTTGATGGCTGGTCAGCTTCGCACCAGCCCATCCGCCAGGCGGCTCTTCGCCTGACCACCAGCGCGATAACTGCCGCCACATATCCATCGGGAACCAGGTGCCGTCGCGAAACGTCAGCGGCCCCCAATAGTTGGCCGAGGTAAATTTGTATTCGACAAACACCGATCCCGTCTTCAACCGGAACTCTACACCAACCAAGGCCTGGGCCACGGGCCCTGTATATTGATACTCATAGGTTCGCGCCGGGTCTGAGAGTAAATGAATTTCAGAATGCGGCAGCGAGATACCAGCCCCAACTCCCGCATAAGGTGATATGCGCCCAAAGTTCGCGAACCGCATCAAGCCATTCAGGGTCAGCATGTTGTGGCCATGCGTCCACTCAAGCTTGTCGAACAATTGTCGCGGCGAAAGCATCCCTGGTTTTTCTGGAATAGAAAGGTCTTTGACCGGCTTGCCTTCGACCGTACCTTCCATATCGCTAAACTGATCCATCGGCGCGTAGGCCTTGGAGTGCGTAAAGTCGATCATGGTGCCAAAGCGTCCGCCGCCCAGCCAGCGCTGAATGCGTGCGCCATAGTAGAGCGGGTGTTCAAAGGGGTGCGTGTACCATTCGACATCCTTGATCGTCAGATCCGTGTGTCCGGCTTTTTGCAAATGAAAATCGCTGGGATAGTGATACGGCGCACCAAGATAAAAGCCGAGCGTTGTCTCCGTGCCAGGTAAGGCTATAGTGCCTGTTGCAACGGAAGTCGCGGCGCGGGCGGCAGCTTCGGAGTCGCGCGCGTCAGGCATTGCGGCGGTAACAACCAGAATGGCCATGCACAGGTACGCTGCGGCTATATCGGCGTGCGCGCGTGTTGGCCGCGTCAGTGATAAACGCGCGAAGGGTGATGATAGAGAGCGTGACGTCAGCGCCGTCATAGAGTGAGATTTCCCCCGGTCGATCATGCTGTCTTCGCAGATTGCAGGGTGCGCGTAAACTGGCCTGGATCAAGGATGAACAGGTTTGGCCGCAGGGCGCAGAAGAAGACAACAGCGCAAGAATAACTATCGCCGCGCCAGTTCATCAATCATACGCCGCACCGCTAAGATTTGTATTGCCTCACGGGTGAGATAATTCATGCCCGTATAGCCCCACCAGTCCCAACAGCCCTGTGGATTGAAGGCAACCTCCGCAGTTTGTGGATATAGCACGATGAGATTGTTGTTATCAGCCCACCGCGCCAGCCCGCTTTCCTTGATGAAGGCATCGCCAACCTTAGCGTGGTTTTGGGCACAGCCGTGGAAAGCGATGTGGATTTTGCACCCCTCATGGGCGCGGCAGCTTGTTGGAATATAGACGACGCCGAAGTCGTCAAGCCCGTGGCCGGAAAAATCGCCGACGAATGAGCGCTGATCAAATTTCAGATATTCACCGGCTGGTGTCTCGGCCCGCGGTTCTAGCTTGCCGTAGATGTGGGCGAGTAATGCGCCCGCCTGATCATAGTGACAATTGACAACATAGGGTTCGCCGGAGGCCTCGCAGGCGCCGCCTTCGTTGTCGGTGACGAAGGCGTGGCCAGCGGGCAGGTCTTTGACAAACTTGATATGGTCAGCCGGCACGCCGAGCTCTGCGTAAAAATCAGCAGCCGCTTCGACGATAGGCTCAACGACAGTGTGATCAGAGGTGCCGGAGAACAGGTAAACGCGATCATTGGCGACGTCGCTAATCGGATCAATCTCGCCTTTGTCCGCGCGGCGGCGGGCTTTTGCAGCGAGATCTTTAGCATCAGCTGTGCCCCACAGCCCAAGCAAGTTCAGCATGCAGCCGTTGATGGCTTTGGTGAGGTTGATGAACGCGCCACCTGGTCCTGGCATGGCGTCGGCGAATACGCTTTCCGAGCAGCCATAGGGCCCGCCCGCAATGATGGCAGCGCCAGTGACGATCTTGGCGTGCGCCATCTGGAATTGCCCGGCCATGTAGGCACCGGAGGAAATGCCAGAGACCGACGTTTGATCTATCCGCGCGCCTAAGTGTGGCAGGGCATCGGATTTCTGAGGCGTCCGCGACAGCGCCAGGTAGCCACCAGCCAGGGCCGTGAGAAGCGCGACAATGGGTACTAAGCGGCGCTGGTCCTCGGACGGCATCAATGAGCGTTCCTTATGCGTTTGAGCGCGGAACTTAGCCCGGGGAACGGCGGAAAGCCAATGGAGCGTGGAAACGCGCCCTGAATGACGGCGCTGGTCCGCCTGGAGCGGCTGGCGGCCGAAAATGCGGCGTCTGATCGCCCTTATGGAATATAAGCCGAATGCATGAGCTGTCCGACATAGCCTGACGGGCGCGCGGGTCCGCTGACCCATCCCTTTTTGGATTTCTCGCGCACCCGGCCGCTTGTCGCGTTGGAATTGATCAAACCCTGAGGCGGAGCGAATGTCTTCGTCCGCTTTGGTTCAGGACGGGAATCGCTCACGTCATTACTTTTTGCGGATAACTTGACTGGTTTATCCTGCTTTTGCTTAGCCGGAGCAGCAGCCAAAGCAACGCTTGGGGCTTGCGGCTCGATGTGTTTTTCAATGGCGTTCCACTGGCCGTTGAGGGCGAGGGTAATGCGTTCATCATGGCCGTAGGGATCGGCCATAAAACTGGCTTCGCCTTTGCCGTCAATCCAGACTGTGAAGTAGCCGATGTGCACGGGAAGGGGCTTGGCGAGGACAATCTCATTGCTGCCTGGGCCTTTGCGCGCCAAATCAGAAACCTTCACGGCACCAACGCCTTTGTCGGCATCTAGGATGCGCTGCGCGAAGGCGAGCGGGTTGCGCAACCTCACGCAACCATGGCTGAAAAGGCGCTCTGATTCCTCAAAGAGAGATTTTTTCGGGGTATCGTGGAGATAGACAGAGTGCTTATTGGGGAACACAAACTTGACGTCGCCCAAAGCATTGCCGTCGCCTGAGGGCTGATAAATCGAATACTGCCGCAGATCAGCGGACTCCCAATCAACATCCGAGCTATCGACGACTTTATTGCCTTTTTTGACAATGATGCCTTCGTCCTCAAGTGATTTGCCGCGCCGCTTTGCCGACAGCAGCTTTTCTAACTTAATGGAGTCGGGCAGAAACCATGATGGACGCAGCACAATCGACGTCATGTTTTTGGAGAAGAGGGGTGTTTGTTTATCTGGCTTGCCGGCAATCACGCGCTCGCTCAAAACTGAAACGCCGTCGCGCATAAAATCTACGGAAAATGCCGGGATATTGATCAGCAAGTGGGATTGTCCCAGGTCATCGGGCATCCAGCGCCATTGTTCCATAGTGGCGACAATAGCTTGCAATTTTTCTGTGTCACCGGTTGCAGCATTCAAAGCTTTGCGCGTGACTGGGCCGACGATGCCATCGACGTCCAGGGATGCCGAGGTTTGGAAAGATCTGACAGCATCCACAAGTTTTGCGTCGTAAAGCTCTTCTAGATCTGTTTGGCGCATGACGCCGAGCCGCTGCCTCAGAAGCGCAATTTCGGGATTGCTTTGGCCCGGCACCAGCATTGGGCCCTTCGCCGGGAACTTTGGGGCTGCGGCAGGTACGCCGCTGCCTTGAAGTTTGACATAGAGGTCATGCAGCTTCACAAACTGCGCGTGCTTAGGGTGAAATGCCTTGAGAGTGTCGCTGGGCTGCGCAGCGGCCGTCACAAGCTCCAGAACGCGCGGCGTATCTACAGATGCCGGGCGCCGGTCGAGATAGTCTGACAGCAGCCGGTCCGGCTCGGGAATGCGCCCGCCCCGCGCTTGCCGGGCATAGCGCAAAATTGCTGCCGACAGTTCATACTCAGCCGCTGCAACTTGCCCTGCATTGGCGCTGGCTGTACCCGTGAGCTGCTTTACCGGCGTTAGCGGGAAATCGGCCGCCTTGAGGCCCCAGCTTTGGGCCTCTCCGATTTCTTTGATAAGGGACGCCGCTGCGCGCGTTGGTCCGGTCTCATCAAACCAAACCGGCCGGTAGGCGCGGTCAGCGTAATACGACTTCAGGGCTTGCCGCTCGTCAGGCCGGACGACAATTTCCGATAGGCTATCAATCTTATGGAGCAATTCCGCTTCGACTGTCGGGTGTCCGCTCTGCGCGCGGGCAGAACTCTGAAGGGCTAACGCGAAGCATAGGATGCCCATGGCCCTGGCAAGGACCGAAGGTGCGAGCGA
>JAYTQI010000063.1:0-5278 GCA_043746825.1 Hyphomicrobium sp.
TGGCTTGCTGAAAAACCGCCGGCTGCGCGGGCGCCGTCAGGTCCGAGCAAATCGGCGCGCACCGATACTTTCGAGGAGGCCCGCTGATGGCAAATCCCAACGAACGCAAAAGCCGCTTGCTCGGCGCTGGCGACATCGTCGTGTCGTTTGAGTTCTTTCCGCCCAAAACTGAAAAAATGGAAGACACGCTGTGGTCGTCGATCACACGGCTGGCGCCGCTGCGGCCTGAGTTTGTGTCCGTGACGTACGGCGCGGGCGGGTCAACACGTGAACGCACGCACGCGACGGTCACACGGCTCATTCGCGAGACGGGTTTGAAACCGGCCGCGCATTTGACCTGCGTCAACGCCACCAAGGCTGAAGTGGATGGCGTGGCTCGGGCCTACTGGGAGGCAGGCGTTCGCCATATCGTGGCGCTGCGCGGCGATCCCGCAGAAGGCCCCGGCAGCCGCTACAACCCCCATCCAGGCGGATATCAGAATGCGGCTGATCTCGTCGATGGCTTGAAGCGCATCGCAGCTTTCGAAGTCTCAGTCGCGGGTTACCCTGAGAAGCATCCCGAAAGCTTGTCGTTCGATGCCGACATCGACAATCTCAAAGCCAAGGTCGATGCGGGCGCTGACCGCATCATCACCCAGTTTGGTTTCGATAACACCTATTACCTGCGTTTTCTCGAGCGCGCCCGGGCGGCGGGCATCTGGGTGCCGATCATTCCAGGCCTCGTTCCGATTCACAATTTCCGTCAGGTCGCTGGCTTTGCGATCAAGGCGGGCGCCAGTGTGCCAGCCTGGATGGCGCGCCGGTTCGAAGGTTTGGAAGACGATCCCGCCACCACCCATCTTGTGGCCGCCGCCGTTGCGACCGAGCAGGCGATGGACTTGGTGGATGAGGGGATCAAGTCGTTTCACTTCTATTCGTTGAACCGCGCCGATCTTGTCTACGCGATTTGTCATTTGCTGGGCTTGAGGCCGCTGCAAGTCGCCCCGCTTGAGACCAGGAAGGCGAGTTAGACGTTGTGGCCAAGACGGGAATTGTAGGTTGGATTAGCACCGGCCAAGATGTTGCGATTTTTCGTGATCATGATTCCGGTGCGTAACCCAACAATCAAGACCACAGAATCTAAGACAAAGTTGTTGGGTTACCCCCGCAAGTGCAGTGCTGTCTAACCCAACCTACAAGTGACGAAAGTGAAGGGTACTATGAAGCGAAAACCAAGTTACGCCGCGTTGGAAATAGCTGCCAACGCCCGCATTCTCGTGATTGATGGCGCGATGGGTACGATGATCCAGCGTCACAAGCCGGACGAAGCCGCCTATCGTGGTGAACGCTTCAAGGATTGGCACCGCGATGTCAAAGGCAACAACGAGCTGTTGTCGCTGACGCAGCCGCAGATCATTCACGACATTCATGACCAGTATTTCGCGGCTGGTGCCGACATCGCCGAGACCAACACCTTTGGCGCGCAGAAAATCTCGCAGGCCGATTACGGCATGGAAGCGCTTTCATACGAGATGAACGTTGAGAGCGCCAAGCTCGCCAAGAAGGCTGCGGATGCCTGGACCAAGAAGACACCCGGCAAGCCGCGCTTTGTGGCCGGCGCTGTCGGGCCAACCAACCGCACGGCCTCGATCTCACCCAGCGTCGCCGATCCTGGATTTCGCAATGTCAACTTTGATGAACTGCGCGACGCCTACAAAGAGCAGGTGCGTGGCCTGATCGATGGCGGGGCGGATATCATTATCATCGAAACCATATTCGACACCTTGAACGCCAAGGCGGCGGGTTTCGCGACGCTCGAAGTCTTCGAGGAAAAAGCCGTTGAGTTACCGCTGATGATCTCGGGCACGATCACCGATCTCTCGGGGCGCACGCTGTCGGGGCAAACCGCCGAAGCCTTCTGGTATTCGATGCGGCATCTCAGACCATTCTCGATTGGCTTGAATTGTGCGCTGGGCGCGGAGCTGATGCGCCCCTACATCGCCGAACTGGCGCATGTCGCCGATGTCCGCATTTCTGCGTATCCAAATGCCGGCCTGCCAAACGCCATGGGTGAGTACGACGAGACGGGCCACGAGATGGCCTGCAAGGTCGAGCCGTGGTTTGTGGACGGCCTGATCAACATCATCGGCGGCTGCTGCGGCTCGACACCCGACCACATCCAACACATCGCCGAACACGCGAGCGCTCACAAGCCGCGCGCGTTGCCAGTGATCGAAACTAAAATGCGTCTCTCCGGCTTAGAGCCGTTTGTGCATGGGTGAGGGGATTGTGGTAGGAATGATAGCGAAGGACCGGCCAGCCGGAGGTTAAAAAATGGATCGAACAGTTGAAATTAGCGATAACCTCGTCAAAGAGGCCATGGAGCGGACTGGTGCTTCGAGTGAGCGCGAGGCCGTCGAGCAAGTGTTGAAAGACTACCTGAAAGAGCACTTGAGTCAGGATAAGCCGAAAGATCTCCTCGATCTCGTGGGGAAGATCAAGATACGGGACGACTACGACTACAAGGCGATAAGGGCGGGCGACGGTGATTCTGATTGATACCTCTGTCTGGATTGCGTCGTTCCGTGATCGCCAAGGCCGGGTCGCCGGTCTGATCAAGGAGGCGCGAGGGACTGGCCAAGTACTATTCACCCGTCACATTCAACTTGAGCTTTTGCAGGGCTGCACGGACGAGGATGATTGGGCTCGGTTGAACAAATACTTGAGCGGACAAACCTATCTTGAAATGCGGAAGGACGGTTGGATTGATGCAGCGCGAATCTACTTCGACTTGCAACGCATGGGCTCGACGGTTCGCAGCGCCGCCGATTGCTGCATCGCTCAGCTAGCGCTCGATCATGATGTGACTCTCCTTCATAGCGACCGCGATTTCGAGAAAATCGCAACGGTTCGGCCGTTGAAGCAGCAACGCCTCGCTGGCCTCGAGCCGTTTGTGCATGGGTAAGTTACGGACCGGAGCATGACATTGAAAACACCACGTCCGAAAGGCCCACGCTTTGTTGCCTTTCTGGGCCCAGTTCTCGATTCTCTGCGTGAGCTCGGGGCTTCTGCGAAGCCACAAGAGGTCTATGACCAGGTGGCGAAGATTGTGAATGTGTCAGATGCTGAATTGGATGCGCCAAACCAAAATGGCCGTTCAAAATTTGAAAACCAAGTCGCTTGGGCTCGGTTCTACTTGGCAAAAGCAGGTTTGATCGATACGGAACGGCGCGGCATTTGGGTACTAACAGAAAAAGGGCGCGCAAGTAGCCTGACTCACGATGAAGCGTATGAACTATTTAAACAGGTACATCAGAAGTTCTCAGTTCGCGACTCGACAAGCGCCCAAGCCGACGACCCGAAAACATCTGGAGCCGATACCCAAGAAGAAGCTGAGGAAATATCGGCTCCCGATGACGACAGTTATGTCAACGAGGATGATGTCCGAAATCGCTTGGTCAATATTCTCCGTACAATATCCGCTAAGGGATTTGAAGAATTCTGTGCCCGAATACTCCGTCACATCGGTTTCGAAAACGTCACAACAACAGGTGGCCGTGGTGATCGCGGTGTCGATGGAGAAGGGTTCCTGCTGCTAAACCGCTTTGTGCGAACAAAAATTCTATTTCAATGCAAAAGGTACCAAGACAAAGTTGGTCCTGACAAAATTCGAGATTTCCGTGGGGCCATCCAAGGACGCGCTGATCGGGGAATATTTCTCACTACGGGAACCTTTACGCGAGATGCCCGAGAAGAGGCGGCAAGAGAGAATGCGACCGCAATCGAACTGGTCGATATCGAGCGACTTATCGATATCTTGATCGAGGAGAAGCTGGGCGTTGAAGAAAAGCGAGCGCTTCACCTCAGCGATAAGTTTTTTGACGTTTACCGATAAGAGCGAGACATGACCACAGGTAACGCCGCAGATTCCACTTCGCGCAACTCCGACGACTCCTCTTCGCGCAGCTCCGCCGCGACGTTGTTCATCAACGTTGGTGAGCGCACCAACGTCACTGGCTCGGCGAAGTTTCGCAAGCTCATCGAGCAGGGCGATTATGGCGCGGCGCTGACCGTGGCGCGCCAGCAGGTTGAAGCCGGCGCGCAGATCATCGACATCAACATGGACGAAGGCTTGCTCGATTCTGAAAAGGCCATGAGCACCTTCCTCAATCTCATCGCCTCGGAACCCGATATCTCGCGCGTGCCGGTGATGATCGATTCATCCAAATGGTCCGTGATCGAATCCGGCCTCAAATGCGTGCAGGGCAAGGCCATCGTCAATTCGATCTCGATGAAGGAAGGCGAGGGCCAATTCCTCGAACACGCCCGCAAAGTCTTGCGCTACGGCGCCGCTGTCGTGGTCATGGCCTTCGACGAACAAGGCCAGGCCGACACCATTGAACGCAAAGTCTCGATTTGCGAGCGCGCCTACAAGCTCCTCACCGAAAAAGTTGGCTTCCCGCCGGAAGACATCATTTTTGATCCCAACATCTTCGCAGTCGCTACCGGTATCGAAGAACACAACGGCTACGGCATCGCCTTCATCGAAGCCGCGCGTTTGATAAAAGAAAAAATGCCGCTGGTGCATATCTCGGGCGGCGTCTCAAACTTGTCGTTCGCGTTTCGCGGCAACGAGCCGGTGCGCGAGGCCATGCACTCGGTGTTCCTCTTCCACGCCATCCAAGCCGGCATGGACATGGGCATCGTCAACGCCGGCCAGCTGGCGCTCTATGATGACATTCCAGCTGAACTTCGCGAACTCTGCGAGGATGTGGTTCTCAATCGCCGCGCTGATGCCACCGACCGCTTGCTGGAGGTTGCCGCCAAGTACAAGGGCGACGGGGCCATGAAAGCCAAGGAGAAGGATCTCACCTGGCGGGAAGGCACTGTCGAAGACCGCCTGACCCACGCGCTGGTGCACGGCATCACCGAATTCATCGAGGCCGACACCGAGGAAGCGAGGCAAAAATTGCCCAAGCCCTTGCACGTCATCGAAGGCCCGCTGATGGCCGGCATGAACGTCGTCGGCGATCTGTTTGGCGCCGGCAAAATGTTCTTGCCGCAAGTTGTGAAATCGGCGCGCGTCATGAAACAGGCGGTTGCGTACCTGCAACCGTTTCTCGAAGAAGAAAAAAAATTGTCGGGGTTGGAAGCGCAGCCAGCGGCTGGTAAAATTCTGATGGCGACGGTCAAGGGCGATGTCCACGATATCGGCAAGAACATCGTCGGCGTCGTGCTCCAGTGCAATAACTATGAGGTCATTGATCTTGGCGTCATGGTGCCAGCTGCCAAAATTCTC
>JAYTQI010000064.1:0-5278 GCA_043746825.1 Hyphomicrobium sp.
TAACGCCAAACCCCTGCCGCGCGTACACCCAGCCGCCGCTCCCATTTGTTTGCAACACAACAAACCCCTAGCCCGAGCGGCCTGCCCCGTCTGAACCAAAAGCCATTCGTGCGGCCAAGGGCATGCCGCTGGGGAACTGAGTTTCGCTGTCATGCTGCAAATGACCCCAAGGTGTTGCCTAAAAATGGGCAGACGCTGGGATTTGCAACATGCTAGTCGTGGAGCGCGCCTAAGCCATCTCTATGGCCTGCCAGCTAAATTGCATGCTTGAATCGAGCTTTCCCGGGGAGTTGAGTAAATCCGATGAATGAGCAGTTTTTTGACATATCGTCCGTGTTGCCCTGGCTCTTGATTGGCGCATTCGCCGCCACCGTGTTGTGGACGCTGCTGCACTGGCTGTTTGGCAGCAAGCGCAAATTAACCGCCGAAATTGCTGGGCTCAGGGCCCAGCTCGCCACGGAACAGCGTGACTTGGCCGCCAGCCAGAGCACTCATGCCAAGTTGCTGGCCGATAATGAGCACTGGCAGACAGCTCTGGCAGAGTCGACCTCGGAAGCTTCCAAGCGCGGGATCATGCTCAACGCCCTGACCTCGCAGCAGGATACGTTCAAGACTCAGCTCAACGAGAGCCTAAGTACAACTTCTATGCTGCAGCAGGACGTTCAGCATTTTCAAGCTGCGCTTGCCGACGCAACAAAGCGCGCCGCCTCGTTAGCCGGGACCGCAGATGCGTCCGCCAGCAAACTCGCCCAAGCGCAAGCTCAGATCGACGCTCAGGCGCAGGCGCTGGCTCAATCCCAGACCAAGATCCAATCCTTGACGTCAGCGCCGCCGCCAGCCCCCGCGGCCGTTGCCAGCCCGGATGCGATCAAAGCCGGTGAACTTGCGCTTGCCACACTGCGCCGTGATCTCGATACCCGCTTTGTTCAGATCAAGAATTTGGAAGAAGATGTGTCCCGCCTTACGGGTGAGAATGCATTCCTGAAAAAGGACAAGGCAATCTCAGCCGAAGAATTGACGAAACTAAAAGCTGAAGCCGCTGCCGCAGCCGGTGCACATGCCAAACTCGCCGAAATCACCACGCATCGCGACGCCTTGGCCATCGAAATGGAACAACGCGCCAGGACAGCGCCCGCACTGCAATCGGATGAATTGAAAAAGCAAAAAGACGAAATCGCTACGCTCAGGAGTGCGCTTGACGCCAAAACCCGGCAGGCCATCGAAGAGGCAGAAGCCCACACCAAACACGCGGCTTCACACGGCCCCGAGCTGCAAAAACACAAGGACGAGATCGCTGCCCTCAAGGGCGCACTCGATGCCAAGAACCGGCAAGCTGTTGAGCAAGCCGAAGAACTTCATAACTTGAAATCCGCGCGCCACGCGGCGGTTAGCACGGCTGAGCCAGGGGTTTCTATGCCCGCCATTGCACATGCGGCGGTCAAACCGGAAGCACCTCGCGCGGCAGACATGGCGGATCTGAAACGCATCCAAGGCATCGGTGTTTTGCTGGAGAAGCGCTTATATTCCATGGGCGTCACCAGTATCGCGCAGATCGCCAACTGGACCGAGGCTGAGGTCGATGCCGTCGGCGGCGCCTTTGACATCAGGGGCCGCATTCATCGCGAGCAATGGGTCGAGCAGGCTCGCATTCTGGCCGACGGCGGCGAAACCAAGTTTTCGAGCCAGCACGGGCAGGGTGGGGCTTAAAGTAACAGTGTCTAGGCCCGCATGCCGATTGCTGGCGGGAAATCGTCAGGGCCGCTATTTGTGTTGTGGGGAAGAGGCGCATAGTGGCTGTAGTGCATTTCATAAGTGCCAAGGCCCGCTGTTAGCCGCCGCAAATCCGAAATGTATCCGAACATGTTGGCCAGCGGCACGTGCGCGCGAATGACTGTGTTTAGACCATTAATTTCCTGGCCAATAATTTCGCCGCGGCGGCTATCGAAATTGCGCAAGACTGTTCCGGTGCATTCACATGGTGTCTTCGTTGTGACCGCCATGATTGGTTCTAGAATTTGGATGCCCGCCTTTTCGCAACCCTCTTTCATCGCTGCGCGAGTGGCAATTTCGAAGGCCACAGGCGTCGAGCTGTTGGGCTCAATTGAGCCATCGCTCCAAGTCACGCTCATGTCCGTCATTGGGAAGCCAATTAAGACCCCGTTTACGAAAACAGATCGAACGCCTTTTTCGACGCCTCGCGCGAACGCTGCAATCTCTGGAGCATCGAGGAATGCGCTGTTGAATTTCACACCGCTGTCCAGCGGTAAGGGCTCGAGATTGAGCTTCACGCGGGCGAACTGATGCGTGCCGCCGGACATCTTCTTGTGTGTGTAGTCGACCTCGGACGCGCGGGCTATGGTCTCGCGATACGCAACTTGCGGCGCGCCCACGGCCAAACCAATACCGGGAATCCGGATGAGATTGTCGATCTTCAAATCGAGATGCAGCTCTCCTTGGCCGCCGAGAATGATCTCGCCGGACTCAGGATCGACCGAAAACGAAAAATCGTTATCAACCGCCGCTATCTCAGCGAGGGTGGCCAATAGTCTGTCCTGATCAGCCCTCGTCTTGGGCTCGACCTTTTGATGCATCAGCGGCGGGTTCTCGGTATGAACCATCATAACAACAACCCTAAATTCGAAGTCATGCCCCTCAGCTCAACTCCCGGATCTTAAACGGCAGGCCGCCTTTGGGGGTGAGCGTCACGGTGGCGTTGAGGCCCGCCGGATTAGCTCCGACATACTCTGGGCGGAAACGGCGCAGCAGGATGGAGAGAGCCAGCGTGTTTTCAACCTGGCTCATGGCGCCGCCGATGCACGAACGCTTGCCCGCGCCAAAAGGCAGATAGGAATACTTCACCTGCTTCTTGGCATTGCCCGCCAGCCAGCGCTCGGGGCGGAATTCTTCCGGCTCTTCCCAGAACTTCGGATTGTGATGCGCGCCATAAGCGAACAGCGTGACGCGGTCGCCCGGCTTAATTTCTATACCACCAATTTCGTCGGGCTCTACAGCAACGCGAATGAGGCCCCAGATCGGCGGATACAGCCGCATGGTTTCTTGAATGACTGCGCGGGTGTAAGCGAGGCCAGAATAATCGGCGGCTGTTGGGGCGCGATCCCCGTAAACCTCTTCGCCTTCGCGCCGAATTCTTTCCGCGGCTTCAGGGCGGCGTGAGGTCTCATAGAGCGCCCAGGCGAGGGTCAGCGCTGTTGTCTCGGTGCCAGCCCATAGATATTGTTTTAATTCGTCGATTGCCTGCTGTTGGTCGAACTCAGGCACAGCTGGATCATTAGCGGCGGCTTCGATCATGGTGAGCAGCGTGCGCTCGCGCATCTCACGCGGATCAGCACCCATGACGGCGGCGGGCACATTGGCCCACACTTCCATCGCCTTGGACGCGTCTTCATCCGTCATCTCGAAGACTTCGCCGGATTGCTTACGTAAGCGAATATCGCGGTGGTTCATGACGTCGGTATAGGTTTTTACGCATTTGAACACGACATGCGGATTGAACGGCATGTCGCGGTCAAACAGCGCCTTGCAGATCATATCGGCGGCGAGCGTCCAGGTCTGCTCGACCATCTCGAAGGTCTCGCCTGATTGCGCGAGCTTCGCCCATAGATCCATTTTGGCCTGAATGGCTTGTAGAAAGTACGGGATGTATTCCGCAAACATATCGGGGTGGAAGGCTGGCTGCTGCGGCATGCGGATTTTTTGCCAGAGAGCGCCGTCGTTGGTGATCATCGACTTGCCGAAGATCGGCTTGAGGCCATCGAAATATTTGATGTAGTTGTCGGCCTTGGTGACAAGCACATGCTTGAAGTACTCGGGCTCGGAAATGAGCACGATGCGCTGATTGGCCATGTTCACAGGGATGACGGGGCCATAACGCTCCGACATCTGCATCAGAATGCGCATCGGGTTCTCGGGATCACCGCGAAGCAGCGGCGTCAGCTTGAACCAGATGCTGCTTTCCTCGCCGAGCCCCTGGGCGTGGTTGGCGATTTCCGTCATACGTGGTCTTCTCCCGCGATCTGGCTCTGGCCCAAAGCAACCGGCTCGTAACGGTAAGCCATACTCTGTACCCGTGCCCCGGCCTCATGTTTGCCGGTTCGTGGCTCTCGCCGGATGAGCTGCAATCATTATTCCAGAAAACTCACAACACATGCCCTGCCGCATGTGGGGCAGGGGATAATACGACCCTGGACCGCCCTGTCCATGCGGCGTCCGGGCGGTGATGAGAACATTACCGGATATTTGTTCAAGCGCCGCCCCTCAGGGTTCTATTTACGCCTTGCTTTCAGGGGAGGCGAGAACAGCGCGGGGGCGTGGTTAACACGCTCAGATGCCGTGGCTTTTTGGCCCTTTGGCTGGGCTTGACCGGCCGCAACCGAAGCCAGAGCGGCGGGATACAGCTTATGCTCAGCGGCGAGCACCCTTGCGGCCAATAAGTCCGGGGTGTCGCCTGGGAGCACGGGAACGGCGGCCTGGGCGATAATCGGGCCCTCATCCATAGCCGCGCTGACATAGTGAGCGGTGCAACCCGCGATTTTGACGCCTGCCGCCAGGGCCCGCTCATGGGTATCGAGCCCCTTAAACGAGGGAAGGAGGGAGGGGTGGATGTTGATCATGCGATTGTGCCAGTGCCCGACAAAAGCTGGCGTCATCAGACGCATGAATCCGGCCAAGGCGATCAGCTCAACTTTGGCCGCTAAAAGGGCCTTTTGCAGCTCGGCCTCGAAGGCCTCGCGGGTTTTATAATCCTTGTGATCAAGCGCGACGGTCTTGAGGCCCTGCGCCTTGGCCCAGGCGAGGCCTGGGGCATCGGGCCGGCTGGAAATGACGATGGCGATTTTAGCCGGATAGCTTGGGGCGCGCGCGGCCTCAACCAGGCTCATCATGTTCGAGCCGCGGCCGGAGATCAGAATGGCGGCGGGGATGCGGGTTGTCATGATGGGGATTAGCACTTCGGCAGCCGGTCACGCCAGTAGTCTGGTTTGCGGTGAAGGTGCGCGATAGCTACCACAACAATCTCAGTTTGGGTGACCAAATAGATTAATCCGTATGGGAAACGGTCGAGGCGAAAGCGCCGGATGGCAGCCCCTAAAGGATGCCAAGCGTTGGGATGCTCAAGGATCCTCCCTTTCGCATGGCTTACCTCATCGAGAAATTTTGACTCCAAATCAGCAGCTTTCTCGGCGTACCAAGCAAGGGCTTCTTCAAGTTCCCGCTCAGCCGTGCCGATAAGCCTGATCTTCATTTGGCTGTAAGGCGCAGC
>JAYTQI010000065.1:0-2405 GCA_043746825.1 Hyphomicrobium sp.
TGGAACAGAAAACGTTGCAACCTATCGACAACCCGTTCGGTGCAAGGGTGTCACCTATGTCTTAGGTACGATCCGTTACCCATCTGTCCGGGTCGGACACAAAGGGTCTGGCGCACCCGGCAGGATTCGAACCTGCGGCCTCTGCCTTCGGAGGGCAGCGCTCTATCCAGCTGAGCTACGGGTGCTTGCGCGGCACTTGATAGCCCATTCGTGAAGGCGGGGCAAACATATCAAAAAGTCCGCAAAAAAGTACGGGGCGCAAGCTTGTCGCTCCGCCCCGCCGCCAAATCAAAAGAATTTAGTCAGGCTTAAGCACCCCAGGTCTTACCGGCAGGGGCTGGCCGTAACGACGCACTTGGCTTGCAGGATCGCGTTTTTCTTGCAGTCCCAGCGAACGCCGCGGGCGTTGGCGAATGTGCCATAGCGATAGCCGAAGCGGCTGGCGGCCTTGCTCTCGAAGTTTGTAATCGCCGCCGCGCGGGCATTCTCGGTGCCTTCGCCGAACAGGCCCTGACCGGTGCCGATCGCATCAATTCTGGGTTTGCAGACTGCTCGGGCGATGCGCGCATCTGCCGGGGCTTGTGCGCCCATCAGTGCCACAACTGTCAATGCGCAAAAAGCAGCGCACGTCACACCACGTGTCATGTTTGAATCCCCCATTTTAAAATCTCAAGATTGGCAATGCTGGCGTGGGTGCCACTCACAAGAAGGAGCGGCACCCAGCAGCTATTACTGGCAAGGCTGTGCGGTGACGACGCACTTGGCGCGCAGGATCGCGAGCTTATTGCAGTCCCACTTCACGCCACGGGCCCGGCTGAACGAGCCGTAAGAAGCGCCGAACAGCGTGTTGGCCTTAGCTTCGAAGTCAGTGATAGCTGCCTGGCGGGCACGTGCTGTGCCAAGACCAAAGATGCCTTGACCAGTCGCGATGCCGTCAATACGGCCCTTGCACTGGTTGCCGCCAGTGTCCACGTTGCCCGTATTCCAATCTGGCCGGTGCGGGCGCGGATGATGGCCGCAGCCATGCCAGCGATGGTGGCAGCGCCAGTGATAAACGTGGTGGTGATGGCAATGGCAGTGGCGATGCCAATGATGAACGTGATGATGATGGCAATGACGGTACCAGCCATGCGCATCTGCTGTAGACGGTTTAGCGACCATCAACATGGCCAAGGCCGCGAACAACGCGAGGCCCAATTTCGCAAACAACTTCATTTGATAACTCCCCAGAAAACATACCGTAACGCAACCGCAGGCCCCCTCCCAAGTTAGTGTTATTCTGGTGGACCGCTGGTTGAGTGTAGCAACAAGCGATGACAGGGAAAAGCGCGCAGGTGATTTTGCTGTTGCAACTGTGTCACTATCCCCAGCGACGCGCCGCAGGGGCGCATTCAGCCAGAAAGCGTGCCGTCATATGCCTGAATTTAAGCCAGCCCGGCCTGGAGAATTCGCTATTGCGATGCCGGATGATACTGATGCGGCTCTATATTTCATTGGCCGCATCCGCACACCCTGGCTTGAAACCAGGGATTGTCCGCGCAACAGCGGTGCACGCCGCGATGTCGTGGCTACCATAGAACTCAACGACCGCTACGGGCTGGGTCTCAAAGATATTTCGTTGCTATCGCACTTGATCGTTCTTTATTGGCTCGACCGTTCGCGCCGCGATCTGATTCAGCAAATGCCAAGCCACGTCACGGAACCTCGCGGGGTATTTGCGCTGCGTTCACCTGTTCGGCCCAATCCCATTGGGCTGTCTGTGGTGGAACTTATTGGGATTGACGGCCTGAACCTCAAAGTGCGCAATATCGATTGCGTCGATGGCACGCCATTGATCGACATCAAGCCGTATTTTGCTTCCATCGATTGCTACCCCGAAGCCCGCCGCCCTTAACGCGCCTCGTCCTTGCTAACAGACCTGAGTTTCTGGCGATGCGCGCTCGGCGCTGCTGCAAACCAGCGCTGGGCCGCGCGGGTGAACGACGACAATTCCGAAAAGCCCAGCATGATGGCGATGTCCGTCAGGGGCAGATCGGTATCCTTGAGAAGCTCTTCGGCCCGCAGTTTGCGGGTATCATTCAGTAAATTCTCAAACGTCGTAGCCTCATCTGCCAGCATGGTCTGCAGAGCCCGCGGCGAATGGCCAAGTTTGCCGGCGATAAATTCCAAGCTCGCAAGCCGGTCTGGCAAATGGACTCGGATGATAGCGGCTGCCTCAGAAGCCACGCCATGGGATGCTGGCTCTTCAGCGATCAGCCGTTCGCCGAACTTTTGCAAGATGGGTTTGAGAAGTCCGTCGGCTTTCGGAAACGTCCCGTTGAGGGCTGCCATATCAACGCGGATGGCGGCGCGTTCTGCGTTGTAGTGGATATTTTCGCCAAAGATCCGCTTGGCTTTGTCTTTGC
>JAYTQI010000066.1:0-12321 GCA_043746825.1 Hyphomicrobium sp.
AATTTCGGATCGCGGGCGTCGAGGCCGAAGGGTGCCAAAAGCTCAGAATGGTGTTTGGAGCCGCCAGCTTTCAAGAGATCAAAATATTTGGCGACGAAACCGGGATGCGCCTCCTCGTAAAGCCCGTACAGCGAGTTCACTAGGCAATCGCCAAAGGCATAGGCGTAAACGTAGAACGGCGAATGGATGAAGTGCGGGATGTAGGTCCAGAAAACCTCATAACCCGGCTTCAAATCAATCGCTGGCCCTAAGCTCTCAGCCTGCACTTCAAGCCAGATGGCGTTGAGCTTGTCCGAGGTCAGCTCGCCGTTGCGGCGCTCTTCATGCACGCGCCGCTCAAAGGTATAAAACGCGATCTGGCGCACCACCGTGTTGATCATGTCCTCGACTTTAGAAGCGAGGAGAGCCTTGCGTTCGCGCTTGTCCTTCGTCTCTGCAAGCAGCGCTTTGAAGGTGAGCATCTCGCCAAACACGGATGCGGTTTCAGCCAGCGTCAACGGCGTTGGCGCCAGCAGTGGTCCTTGCGCCCGCGCCAGCATCTGGTGGACGCCATGACCCAGCTCGTGCGCCAGGGTCATGACATCGCGCGGCTTGCCGAGATAATTCATCATTACATAGGGATGAACGGACGGCACCGTTGACGCCGAGAATGCACCCGGCGCTTTGCCTGGCTTTACGGCTGCGTCAATCCAATTCTTGTCAAAAAACTCTTTGGCGATGCTCGCCATCTCCGGCGCGAAGCCGCGATAGGCGTTGAGCACGATTTTTTCGGCTTCCGGCCACTTGACAATGCGCTCGGGCTTTTCTGGCAGCGGCGCGTTGCGATCCCAATGCGAGAGCTTCTTTTGTCCCAGCCACTTGGCTTTCATCGCATAGTAGCGATGCGACAACCGCGGATAGGCGGCGCGCACGCTTTCCACCAGCGCATCAACGACCGGCGCTTCGACGCGATTGGCCAAGTGCCGTGAGTCCGCGACATCCTTGAAATGCCGCCAGCGGTCTGAAATTTCCTTGTCCTTGGCGAGCGTGTTGGTGATGAGCGTGAACAACGGCAGGTTGGCCTTGAAGACTTTTGAAAGAGCCTCTGATCCGGCCTTGCGCTTGTTTTCATCCGCATCGGAAAACAGATTGAGCGTGGCCTCGAGCCCCATTGGCTCTTTGTGGCCTTCAACCTCAAACCTCAAACTCGACATCGTCTCGTTGAACAGCCGGTTCCAGGCGCCGCGCCCGGTCTGGCTTTTCTCGGTGAAAAGCGTTTCAAGCTTTTCGTCCAACTGATGCGGCTTTTCTTTGCGCAGGTCGTCAAACCACGGCTTGTAGCGCTTCAAGTCCTTGTGCTTGAGCGCTTGGCTCAAAACCTTGTCGTCAATCAGATTGAGCTCAAGCTCGAAGAAGATGAGATTGGTTGACAGCTTCGTCAGCTGCTCGGAAATATCGCCGTAAAATTTTGCCCGCGCCGGATCGGACTGGTTTTGCGCATAGTAGAGCCCGGCATATGAGCCGAGCTTGCCCATCGTATCAGAGATCGACTCGTACTCTTTGACGACGCGCGCAAGTTTTGCCCCATCCTTAGCAATCTCGGCCAGCTTGCCTTGGCATTGCGCCTTCACGCGAAGTGAATCGTTGCTGCAGTCGGCAATATCGTTCTCAATGGCCTCAGCGTCCGGCCCCGCATAGAGATCGCTCAAATCCCAATCCGGCAATTTGCCGAGATCGGTTTTTTTGCCGGCTTTTGCAGCGGATGCGGGTTTAGATGGCATAAGGCAAAATCCTTATCGAACGGTTCTGTAGGCCGAGGGGTAGCATGGCTTTGGAAAAGATGAAAATGCCTCAACTATCCAATTCATAAAGATCCAGAAATTCTCGAATCACAAAAAATGCTCCACCTCTCAACCTTCCGTTTACCCTTGTAGGGCAGTCTCTCCCCTGTTGAGTGAGTTGCCGGTCAACGGTTGTCCGATCCTGGATCACCTAAGGGTTGTTGCCCAGACTGGCATAGTAACAGTCGAGTAAAGTAGCGTCCCATGTCCAAGCGTGTTTTGATCGTCGATGACGATCCTGCCCAACGCCGTATTCTCGAAGAGACGATCAAACGTTCTGGCTTCGAGACCAAGACCTGCGGTTCCGGCGAGCAAGCCCTGCAAATTCTTGAAAGCCCAGATCACGGTGGCATCGCCCTCGTGCTCCTCGACCTCATCATGCCCGGCATCGATGGCATGACTGTCCTCGACCGTGTCGCCAACAAACCTGGCATGCCCCCCATCATCGTGCAAACCGCGCACGGCTCGATTGACGCCGCCATCAACGCCATGCGCGCAGGTGCTGCTGACTTCGTCGTCAAACCAGCTTCCCCTGAGCGCCTCGAAGTTTCGATGCACAGCGCGCTCAAGATCGAAGCGCTGGCTGGCGAAATCAACCGCATCAAAAAGAAAGTTGAAGGCACGTTGACCTTCAATGATCTCGTGATGCGCGGCGACCCGATGACTCGCGTCATCAACCTCGGCAAACGCGCTGCAGCCTCTAACATTCCCGTCCTGATCGAAGGCGAAAGCGGCGTCGGCAAAGAGCTGATCGCACGCGCCATCCAAGGCGAGAGTGAACGCGCTGGCAAACCGTTCATCACCGTCAACTGCGGCGCCATTCCTGAGAATTTGGTCGAGAGCATTCTGTTCGGCCACGAGAAGGGTTCGTTTACAGGCGCCGTTGACCGGCGCATCGGCAAGTTCCAGGAAGCCGACGGCGGCACGCTGTTCCTCGATGAAATCGGCGAACTTCCGCTCGACGCGCAGGTCAAATTGCTGCGCGCCTTGCAAGAAGGCGAGATTGATCCGGTTGGCTCCAAAAAGCCTGTCAAAGTCAACTTCCGCCTGATCTCGGCGACCAATCGCGACATGATCCAGCATGTCAAAGACGGCAAGTTCCGCGAGGATCTCTATTACCGTCTCAACGTCTTCCCGGTCTGGGTGCCGCCGTTGCGCGAACGCCCCGAAGATATCCCCGAGCTTGCCCGCCACTTCGCCGCCCGCTTTGCGGCTGAAGAAGGCAAGCGCCTGCAGGCCATTAACGAAAACGCCATGCGCTTGATCCAGACCTATACCTGGCCCGGCAACGTCCGCCAGCTTGAGAACGCCATGTTCCGTGCTGTCGTCTTGGCTGACGGCCCTGAGTTGACGGTTGCGGAATTCCCGCAAATCGCCGCCCACGTCGAAGGCTTTGAAGCTGAAATTCCAGCCGCCCCGTCTTTGCTCCAGAAACAGCCAGCCTACACGGGTCCAGCTCTTCTCGGCGCAGAAAATACGGTTCCGCACGCCATCGAACTCAAAGGCGTGACGGGACTTGGTTCGCTTGGCATCAAGGCCGTAACCGATGACGGCGAGATCCGCTCGCTGGAAGCCATTGAAGCCGATATGATCCGCTTGGCGCTTGGGCGCTATCGCGGCCACATGACGGAAGTGGCGAAACGCCTGAACATCGGCCGCTCGACACTTTATCGCAAAATGCAGGAGTATGGCCTCGAGCCGCGCCCTAACTAATTCTGTCGCACCCCGGAACTCGCGACGAGAGTTCCGGAGTTCATCACGATGGGATGACGCGCGTGGGGCCGGTGGGACGGCCGCGTGCCAACACCAGACGTACCGGCCCACCACCAATTCTCATGAGACCGGGGATCCCCGTGCTCAATCTGCGTTGTCCGGAAGCGTGATGCCCTTCGCGCTTCAGCATAAGATGAGGTCCTGGCCCAAAAGCCGGGGCCTTTTCTTTTTTCTTTATGAGCGGCGGCCAGAGCGGCGTTCACAGCTATAGGAATTGGCGCTGTTTTCAATCCGCTGGGTATTGCCCGGGCAGAGGCAAAGGTACGGCACGTCACCAGATTGCATTTGCCGGATGAAACCACCGCGGCAAACCGGTTTTTCATTGGAGCTCGCATTTGATGTTACCGAAGCCTTCGTGACAACAGGGGGTGTTTCGTGGCTGGCGGTTGTTTTTTTCACCGGCTCGTTAGGTTTCACGTCAGCCGCAACTTTCTCGGCCACCTCTGCCTTGGCCGCTGGTTTGACCGGCGATTTGACTGCGGCCACCGCAACCAAGGGCTGGCACGCCACCGTCACACGCGCTGACGTTTCAATTTCTTGCGACTCACGGTCTGAATAAAAGTCCAGGTTCTGGCTAATTTCCTCAGCGGGAGCGACCCGGTCATAGGTCACCCATTTGTAATTGAAACGGCCCGTGACGATCCGCCAAAGAACGGGAACTGTCATGGTGGTCTCGCGAACCTCACTCGAAGAATGGCCAGAAGCAACAAGGCTGTTGCAAACTGAGATCGCGTTTTGCGCCACCGGCCCCAGGGGATCGATTGGGAAGGAGAACGACTGCTCGAGACGGATCGCGCGCTGCGGGCCTTGGCCGTCCATCGCGGACACGGCCGTCGCGTCTTTGCCGCTCCCCGCTTGCTTCAAGAACAAATCCGAGGCGACAATCTTGGCGCCTGCGCCTTCGCTGGTCATTTCCGCCGCCAGCCGGAGCACCAAACTGAGCTTGCTGCCTGAAATCCGGTCATAGCGCCCAGCCGTAGGTAAGACATTAATTTGGGTCCCGGCGGCTCCCTCGCCCGTTACGGCTGAGACTTGCAAAGACACGACCGCACCTGCAGCCGCAGGTAACACCAGTGTGACGGCCATGCCTAGCTGGAGCATTGCCAATCTTGCGCCCCGCCGTGCTGATGTCCCATTCATGGCAATCCTCCTCCGCGACGCGCCGGTGGATGCTCCAGCGGCCTTTTCCATGCCCATTCGTCGGGCTGTGCTGCAAAAAGGTTCAAAGCTGCTCTTGTGCGGGCCTTGCGTTCAGTGTGTGGAAACAGCCGCACTCACCGAAAATCAGCGGCCAGACCGAGTTGCAGCCGCTTTCACCAGGGAAGCTTAACCAACCTACTGATACACCTCTTCGAGAGTGTACCCTTGGCAAGCAAGCCGTGGCAGATTGCGGTAAAGACTTGTCCGCTTTGTCTTGTCTGCAGCATATTCACGTCGTGATGCAGCAACAGTTTCGCCACAGCAACGTGGGAAGAAACTGGCGAGGTACAGTGGCACTCGTTAAGAATTCCGCTGTTACATCCCGTCGAAGCGATGGCTGCGGAAATTGAAGGAAAGGTGGCGTCAGATGCGTCGTGCGCTTCCAGTGGCGTTGAGCGTCTTACTGGCAATGACCATTCCGGGCGCAACTTTTGTTGCGGCCGAGCCAGATGACCGGCCTTGGGACGACGGCAAATCTGCCGCTGGCCAGCCGATGACCATCGAAGATGTTCTGTCGCGCGATCTCGCTAACACGGGCGACGATGCCGCCATCAATCCACCTAGCGCTGATCAACCTGACCTTTTCAACGAGGGTACCGAAGGCGCACTCCGCCGTGATGGCATCGGCCTAGACCGTCTCGAACCGGTTCGCCCCGGTATCGCATCGCCGAAACCCTCCGTTCCAAGTGCGACGGCCATTCGCGCCAATACGCCGAACGGTGGCGAGCGCCGCTTTGAACCGACGCAGGCCGTTCCAACTCCTGCCGCTATTTCCGTAGATGCCGCGAAAGCGCCAGCGCCAGCGCCAGCCCCTGCCCTTCAACCTATTATCACCCCACCTGCTGCAACCCCCGCACTCGCTGCACCTCAAACCACAGCCGCCACTCCGGTCCCGGGTAAATTTTATTTGCCGCTGAAGCGCTATTTCGAAAGCAAGGCAGTTGTGACCCTGAAGGACTTTGATCAGGCTGACCGTGAGGCGCTTGCCCGTTTTTATGACCAGCGTTTGGGTGAACCGCTGTTCGTCACCAAGGACGGATTCAATCAGGCAGCGAACAGCGTTTCTGCCGCATTCAGCAAATCCGGTGAATGGGGCTTGAGCAACGACGATTTCAAAATGCCGGTCCTCAATCAACCGGCAACGGGTGATTACGACGAAGAGGCCCTGGCCGACGCTGAAATCAAATTGGCGCTGGCGGCCATGCAATATGCGCGCGAAGCCCGCGGCGACCGTATCGATGAGCCAGCAACGCAGCTCTCGTCCTATCTTGATCGCAAGCCGCAGGTCATTGAGCGCGCCAAATTGCTCGTGGCCATGAATGCTGCCCCCGACAAGGGCGCCTATCTGCAGTCGCTGCACCCCAAGCACCCTCAGTTCGAACGTCTGAGACAGAAGCTGGTGGAACTCAGAACTGCCGCCAACAAAGAAGAATTCGAGAAAATTCCTGACGGGCCGAAAATCATGCCCGGAAAAATCCATTGGCAGGTTGCCCTGGTGCGCCGCCGGCTTAGTTTGCCTGCGCCCGGCATCAAACCCGATGGCTCGGCGGGCGATGAAACCTACTATGATGACGAACTGGCCCGCGCCGTCGCGCAGTTCAAACAGAAAAACGGCATCGAGCCCGTCAACGCCTCGATCACAACGGCGTTGCGCAAGGCGATGAACAAAGACGAGCGCGTTGACGAGCGCATGATTCTCGCCAACATGGAACAGTGGCGCTGGATGCCAGACGACATGGGTGCAACCTATGTCAACGTCAACATTCCTGAATTCACGGTGCGTGTCGTCAAAAATGGTGCGGTCATCCATTCCGAACGCGTTGTCACCGGCAAGTACGATACACAAACCCCGATTTTTTCTGACATGCTGCGTACGGTTGTTTTCCAGCCGTCTTGGAACGTGCCTGAATCTATCAAGATCCTTGAGCTCCTGCCAAAGCTCCGGTCGGGCGGCAACCCGATCGAAGGCCGTGGTCTCATTATGCAGCGCAATGGACATGACGTGAATGTCTGGGATGTCGATTGGAACAGTCAAGACATCCGCAACTTCCACATTTATCAGCCGCCCGGTGACGCCAATGTGCTGGGCATCGTCAAGTTTCTGTTCCCGAACAAGCACTCGGTTTACCTGCACGACACGCCGTCGAAAAATTTATTCAACGAAAAAGTCCGCATGTTCAGCCACGGTTGCATGCGCGTGCGCAATCCCGTGCAGTTGGCAGAAGTGATCATGGCCGAGGATAAGGGCTGGGATAAGGAAATGGTCAACGAGATGATCACGACCGGGCCCGAGGATCACGATGTTGCCCTCGACAAGCCGATCCCGGTGCACGTGACGTATTTCACCGCCTGGGTCGAAGACAACGGCGAACTCAAGACCTATCCTGATGTCTACGGCCACGAACAACGCATCAAGCTTGGGCTCGAAGGCCGCTGGAGCGAGATCGTCAAAAACCGCGATCACCTGTTGCCGCCAGAGGATGCCCCCATTGCCCGCTCGCGCGATGATTGGGGTGATGAAGACGGCTCAAACTCGCCGCCGCGCCAGGGCCGCCCGGCGCGCTACACCTATCGCGACGAAGCGCCGGCCTATCGCGCGCCGCAGCAAGCCTACAGAAACCAGCCTGTCTACAAAAAGAAGTCGGGTTTCCAGACCTTCATGAACAATCTGTTTGGCAACTAACTGGCCTTCAAATCTAAGCTTTTTGGACCGGCCCGGAGCCTCTTCGGGCCGGTTTTCTTTATTCTGAGCAATCCCGCCCTTTTCTCGCCAAGACCGCGAGGCTTAATCCCCGTATCGAACGGGATCGATGCTTACCAGGGGTTAACGGTTAGGGGTTAACCCTTGAGGGTCGGGCGCTGGCGGCACAGCTGGCGTTCAAGATGAAGGGAATCCGGGGGACTTGAAGGTGTCTTCGCGCCTCAGCTCAGTCGTTGCCGGCTTGGTTGCGCTTTTCGCGGCCGTGAGCCTGTCTGCCGACGCCATAACGGCTGCGAGTAACAGTGGTGATCGCAGCATTTCCTTCCTTCACATTCACACCAAAGAAACGCTGACCGTGACCTACAAGAAGGGCGGCCAGTATATCCCTGAAGCCCTCAAGCAGATCGACTGGATTATGCGCGATTGGCGCAAGAACCAATCCACCCGCATGGACCCAGAGACCATCGATCTGTTGTGGGAAATGCACACCGAGCTTGGCTCCAGTGAGCCCATCAACATCATCTGCGGCTTCCGCTCGCGTGACACCAACGAGATGCTGCGCAAGACTGTTGGCGGGCAAGCGAGTCAGAGCCAGCACATCACCGGCAAAGCCATCGACGTGACGTTTCCTGACGTGCCCTTAAAGCGCATCAGATATTCAGCACTGGTGCGCGAGCGTGGCGGTGTTGGCTACTATCCAACATCGGGCATCCCATTTATCCACGTTGACACCGCGCGCGTGCGCGCTTGGCCGCGCCTGCCGCGTTTCGAGCTGGCGCTGCTTTTCCCTGACGCGCATACCAAACATCAGCCTGCAGACGGTGGTTCGATCACGCGCGATGATGTGCGGGTGGCGCAATCGAAATATCGCGACCTCGCCGTCCAGATCGCCGAATTCCACGATCAGCGCCATAACCCGAAGCCAGCGACCTTGGTCGTCGAGGCGACTCCGGCAGCAAAGCCAATCACACCACAACAACCGCGTTTTGCGATGGCCTCACTCGATGGCGGGCAAGTGCCCAAAGCGAAAGCGCCAGCTATCGTTAAATGGGAACCTATTCCCGACAGCGAACTCTCAAAAGCGCCAGCGGCTGGCACCAAAGTTGCCGCTCTTTCACCTGAGGCCAAAGCCCCCAAACTTGTTGCCACGCCAAAGCTAGTTGAGCGCGGCTCGCGCTTCACGCCCGGACCTTCCAACACTGACCGCTCGAAACTTGCAGCCCTCGTTGCTGAAACCAATAGTCAGCCGCTGCCAAAGCTGATTGAGGGCCCAAAGCTCGCCGAGCGGCCGTCCAAAGCACTCGCTGCAGCCGCTTTGCCAGCAGCGCCCGAGACCGCAAAGGGTGCTGTTGTCGCCGCACTCACGCCTGATAAATCATCGTCCAGCATCACCGACATGAGCCCGGATGCGCTTGGTAACGGCTGGGTTCAGGCACCTGAGTTCGACGAGGATCACCCGGAAGAATTGTCCTACCGGCCATTTCCGCTGGCACCGCTTTTGACGGAAACAGCTTCAGCCCATGACCCCCAACTCGTCGCAGAATTGCAGCACCCCGACGTTGCCAAGACCCTTGATTTCCTGGACGACGTTGGTGCCATTCAGCCGATGAACTTCCGCCCCGGCCAGCAAGTCGCGCAGGTGATGTGGGCGCAGCAGTTCGAGGGCAAAGCGGTTCACATCGAAGCGCTCGAAGAGCTAGATCGCAGCCGCTTCGCCACTGGCATCGCCAACCATGCGGTCCGTACGAGTGCGAGTGCAAAGTAAAGTAACTCACCCGTCATCCCGTGCGCTTCATCTCGAAGTCATGCCTTAGGCATCACGCTGCGATCCTCGGCGTGCACGGCAGACACGGGATCTCGTGATGATAGTGTTCGTCATGCTGCAAGATCCCGGATCAGCGCCGCACCATGTAGAATGATGCGCCGCATCCGGGTGACGGGTATTGGACTTGCGTTTTAGCACAACCCGTTAGATTTTGTTCGCCGCAGCTGCCCGCTTCAAAACATCCTGACTGGCCGCGAGCACGAGTTTTCCCAGCGCCTTGAAATCCTCAACGCGCGGGCTAGAACGCCGCCACGCCAGACCAATCGAGCGCGAGGGCTCGGGCTCGGTAAAACGCATGATCGAGATGTCGCGGCCCCGGCTTTCAACGGCAAGCGAAATCTCTGGCAATAGCGTGATGCCAAGCCCGCCGGCTACCATTTCGACAATCGTCGACAAGCTCGACGCGCCAAAGGTGTTGACTGAACTGGCATGTTGAAGGCTGCAATAGGTCAAAGCTTGATCACGCAGGCAATGGCCCTCTTCCAAAAGCAAAAGGCGGTCTTGCTCGACCATCTCCTTGGTGGCCCTAACGCGGCCGGGCAGCTTCTTGGATTTTGGCGACGCCAGCAAAAACCGGTCTTCAAAGAGCGCGAGGCTTTCAATTTCAGGATCACGTAATGGCAGAGCCAAGAGCAACACATCGAGCTTGCCTTCCAACAATTCATGCACGAGCGGCGCGGTCTGCGTTTCGCGGACATGCAGCTCGAGAGCGGGATAGCTATCTTTGAGAAGCGGCAGCAGCGGCGGCAATAGGTAGGGAGCGATGGATGGAATAACGCCGATCCGCAACGCGCCTGAGAGAATGCCGCCCGCATGCTGGGCATAGTCGATGAGGTTGCGCACGTCGCCCAACAGTTTGCGGCCCCGGGTGGCAATTTCCTCGCCCTTGGCTGTGAGCTTTATGCCCGAACGCGTGCGTTCAACTAGGACCAATCCCAAAGTCGCTTCCAGCTCCTGAATTTGCATCGATAGCGCGGGCTGGGTCACGGAACAGGCGTCCGCGGCGCGGCCAAAATGCAGCTCGCGCGCCAGGGCATCGAAGTACCGCAACTGCTTGAAGGTGATGTGCTGCATCAGGTGATCTGATCATTCGTCCAATTTCTTGAGTTTGGACCTTATCACCTCACAGACTGGCACTCCAGATGCGTTGGCCCACGAAAAAGCACGAGGACCGGATCCCCGCGCTTTTGTTTGATGGTTGTCGGGGCTATTCTGCCGCGATCATAGCGTCGGCAGCCCGCTCCATGCTGCCGTGATCACCGAGCATACCAAGCGCGTGCATATAGACTTCGAGCACAGTCTCTTCTTCCTGGCGCTCTTCCTGGCTCTTTTTGCGCAGACGCACGATTTGGCGCAGCACCTTGACGTCAAAGCCGACTGCCTTGGCTTCCAGATACTTGTCGCGAACGTCACTCGCGAGCTGCTTCTTCTCTTCTTCCAGCCGTTCGATCTGCTCGACCAGCTGGCGCAGCTGCTTTTGCGCGGTCGCCTGAAGTGTGGTCATCGAATCCCCCTTGAACCTGAAACTTGCGCCAACGCTAGCGCTGTGATGTGGCGCGGGCAACCGCTGCCGACACGCTATCCCAAGGGATAACGCGAGGTTATCGCTTGACGGGTTTATGCGCCGTAAGGTGAGTCGGGCTGCGGCGGCACAGCCTGTTGCCCCGGCGCTGCGCCACCATACGATTTCGCGCCTCTATATGGCTGCACAAACCAGAGATTTCCGGCGTGTCCAAACTGCAAAGTATCGTCAAAGACATCACTGAGGACATACGCACCAAGACTAATGTGTCGAGGTCGCAAGCTATATTCCAGAATTAGCGCGCGTTGATCCGAATGCCTTTGGCCTCGTGGTTGTTGCTGCGGACGGCAACATCGCGACCGGCGGCGACAGCGACACGCCGTTTTCGATTCCAAGCATCTCCAAGGTTTTCACGCTTGCCCTGGCCCTTGGCAAAGTCGGTGACAGGCTGTGGCGGCGCGTCGGGCGCGAACCGTCCGGCAACGCGACACGCCCTGGGCCGAAAACCACCAAGCCGCTTAATGGTTGATAAGGCTCTTCGGAACGGTACGCCGCGTTTTTGAAGTACAGTCCGCGATCGCGCATTAACCTTTGGGCTGCATGCCTTGCATAGCCTCAGTCATCAGGCGGCCGATCTCCTGGGCTTGCAGTGCGTAGGCTTGCATTTGGGTTTGCGCAAACCGGCTCTGCATCGACATCAAATCCGTGATGTCCTTGGCTTTAGCGAGATCTCCCGCGAGTGTCAGGCCAGCTTCAGCGTTCTGTTTGGTGAATCCGATAGCGCGATCCTGAACAGCTTTGAACCCCGACGTCATGCCATTGTCTGGCATGCTTTTGCTCCACATGCCCATGGCTTGCGTCATGGCATCCATATACTGACCAAAAAATGTTCGCGCCTGCTCAACATTCTTCGTGGCCATATCGCGGACAGCTTGCGGCATCTCTAAGGGACTTTGAGCCATGAGTTACTCCAAAATTTCAGCGTCTATTTCAGCAGCGCGGATCGCGAACGTATCACTAAAATCTCTGGCGCTGCACTAATTCTTAAGTCTTCAAGCTCCCACAGTCACCAATGCAGGTTAGCGTGCCGGGTGTGTGTTGACGGTCGATTGCTTACAATGGTCTGCAGCAGCTCGCTTAGCCCACAATCGGAATCCCACGTAGGCTGACATGGCTCATTGCCATTGCCAGCGCCCTTACACCCCCTTCGGCCGGTTCTTCTCAAACACGGCCAACTTGTCCGCGCCAGCATTTGTCTGGTTCGCCGCTTGCCAATCCGCATATGGCATGCCGTAGACGATCTCGCGGGCTTCATCTTTGGTCAGCGCGAGGCCTTTGTCGGTTGCGGCATCCACCATCCAGTTGGACAGGCAGTTACGGCAGAACCCCGCCAAGTTCATCATATCGATGTTCTGGACATCGGGGCGGCCGCGCAGGTGCGAGACGAGGCGGCGGTAGGCGGCGGCCTCAAGTTCGAGCG
>JAYTQI010000067.1:0-2398 GCA_043746825.1 Hyphomicrobium sp.
CTTTGACCCGCCGCGCCGCGTCAGCACGCTTTCCAGCCAATCCGTCCGCATTTCCGGCACCGAGGCCAAAAGGCTTTCGGTATATTCATGATAGGGCGGGTTGAAGATTTTTGTTGTCGGGCCTTCGTCCACCAATTGGCCGCGCAGCATGACCGCCGTGCGATGCGCGATGCGGCGGACAATACCGAGATCATGGGTGATGAAGAGGTAAGCGACGCCGAGATCATTTTGCAGCTTGATCAGCAGCTTCAATATTTCGTCGGCAACCAATTGGTCGAGCGCTGAGGTCGGCTCATCACAAATGATAAGGTCCGGCTCTGCCGCGAGCGCGCGAGCGATACAGATGCGTTGCTTTTGGCCGCCCGACAATTGGGTCGACAGGCGTCCCGCATAATCTTCCGGCAGGCCAACCTGGCGCAGCAATTCGGCAACGCGTTTCCTGACCTCGTCCTTGGAGCGCTTGTAATAAAACTCAACGGGACGGCCGATAATCTCGCCAATGGTCTGGCGTGGATTAAGCGCCACGTCCGGTAATTGATAGATGAACTGGATTTTGCGCAGGTCCTCGACCTTGCGCTCTTTTAGCGTCTTGGACAGCCCAACGCCCTTGAACGCCACCGAGCCCGACGTGCGCGGCAAAAGCCCGACAATCAGCCGCGCCAGCGAGCTTTTGCCCGAACCAGATTCGCCGACGACTGCCACAGTCTCACCCTTGGCGACATTGAGCGTAATGTCGTTGACCGCCTTATAGTCGCCGTAGAAGCCGATCGCATTCTTGATGTCGAGAATGATCTCGCCGCGTGTCTTGTCCAGCGTCGTCGAAAGCTTGTCGGCCTCTTTGCGCTCGCTGACCAGCGCCCGCGTGTAGGGGTCAGTTGGATTGGATAATATTTTTGCGGTCTCGCCAATCTCGATCATCTTGCCGCCGCGCAGCACCATGATCTTGTCGGAGACCTGCGCCACCACGGCCAAGTCATGCGTAATGTAAAGCGCAGCCGTATTGTAATCGCGGATGATCTTCTTGATGAGCGCCAGCACTTCAATCTGCGTCGTGACGTCAAGCGCCGTAGTCGGCTCGTCAAAGACCAGAAGGTCAGGACGGCAGGACATGGCCATGGCAGTCATGGCGCGCTGCAATTGCCCGCCGGAAACCTGATGCGGATAGCGCTGGCCGAAATGCTCGGGATCAGGAAGATCAAGCGCCTTGAACAGTTCAACCGCCCAAGCCTCCGCCTCTTCCTTTTTCATCAAGCCGTGCTGGATCGGCATTTCCGTGACTTGGTCGATCAGCCGGTGCGACGGATTGAACGAGGCAGCGGCGCTTTGCGCGATATAGGCGATACGATGGCCGCGCATGCCGCGCCGGCCGTCGGAGTCGAGCTTGCGGATATCGACACCATCAATTTCCACCGCGCCGCCAGTGATCGTACAGCCGGCGCGGGCATAAGCCATGGCGCCAATGCCGATGGTCGATTTGCCAGCGCCGGACTCGCCAATAAGGCCAAGCACTTCGCCGCGCTTCAGTTCCAGCGAAACATTATCGACCAGCACAAGGCCGGAGATTGACTCGATCCTTAGGTCGCGAATCTTGAGAACTTGTTCGGGTTTCTTTGCGTCGGCCATTTTCACATCTCCGCAGAAGCGCCGGAGGGCCGGGCATTGATTGACAGGACCCAGTCAACGATCAGGTTCACACCAATGGTCATCAGCGCAATCATCGCGGCTGGCCAGAGTGGCGCGGCGAGGCCGAAGGAAATCGCCTTGCCGTTTTCACGCACCATTCCGCCCCAGTCGGCAAACGGCGGCTGAATGCCGAGGCCAAGGAAGGACAGACCGGCAACGAACAGAAAGTTGAAGCAGAAACGCAGGCCAAATTCCGAGATCATCGGCGGCAGGACATTTGGCAGCACCTCGCGGCTGATGACCCACCAAAGCCCCTCACCGCGCAGTTTTGCGGCTTCCACATATTCCAGCACGGCGATGTTCATCGATACTGCGCGCGCTAGTCGGAACACGCGCGTTGAGTCAAGTATGGCAATGGTGATGACCAGCGTCGGGATTGAGGATCCGAACATCGACAAAATAATCAATGCGAAAACCAGAAGCGGAATCGACAACATGACATCGACCAAGCGAGAGAGAAACTGGTCAATCACATTGCCGCCGGTGGAGGCGAGAAGACCAAGGATTGTGCCGATCATGAAGGACAAAATCGTCGTGACCAGAGCAATGCCGATGGTCATGCGCGCACCGTAAATGATGCGAGACATCATATCTCGGCCGATCTGATCAGTTCCCATCCAAAAAGCGTGCGAGCTTGGTGCCCAAGTATCAGAAACCGTTTCCGCCTGGCTGTATGGCGCGATCCATGGGGCAAAAATCGCGAGGAACACAAAGA
>JAYTQI010000068.1:0-5244 GCA_043746825.1 Hyphomicrobium sp.
GCGAGGTGTCCGGCGGCAACGGGTTGGATGGCACGCGCCAGCCCTCGCCAGCCTTGGCCGCGCCTTCCAGCCAGCGGGCTTTGGACTCTGGCGTCGCCAGCTCCAGCATGGTGTCGCCATTGGCGGGGGCAAAGGCATCGAGATAGATCACGGCCTTGAGCCGTTCCGGCACCCGGTCGGCGACGCCAGTGGCAACGAGGCCGCCATAGCTGTGGCCAATCAGAAAGACATCGTGCAGGTCTTCGTGAAACAGCACCTGGACGATGTCCTCGATGTGCGTCTCCAACGTGATCTCAGGATTTGCCAGATGCACCCGCTCACCCAACCCCGTGTGAGACGGCGTGAAAAGCTGGTGCCCTTGCGCGCGCAGAAGCGGGTGCATCTTCTTCCACACAAAGCCCGCCGACCAAGCGCCATGCGCGACCACAAACGTTGCCATACTTACCTCGTAGATCTTGGCGCACCCACGCGCTCGTCCTGTATTGTCCCGTGTCTGAAGCCGGATGTCGAGACGGGAGGGGTGCGCAGATGCGCGAAACCACAAAGCCCCGGAGATTTCGCTCCGGGGCTTCAGGTACTTTCAACAGCTCAAAAGCGGCCGATCAACCGCCGCGCGCAAGAACCGCGAGCAAGAGAAGCGCCACGATGTTGGTGATCTTGATCGCCGGGTTGACGGCGGGACCAGCGGTATCCTTGTAGGGATCGCCGACCGTATCACCTGTCACCGACGCCTTGTGTGCTTCCGAGCCCTTCATATGCTTGACGCCGTCTTTGTCGGTGAAGCCATCTTCAAACGATTTTTTCGCGTTGTCCCAAGCGCCGCCACCCGAGGTCATCGAGATGGCGACGAAGATGCCGGTGACGATGACGCCGAGCAGCATCGCGCCAACCGCCGAGAACGCCGCGCCTTTACCGGCTACGGCTTTGATCACGAAGAACAGCACGATGGGCGATAACACTGGCAGCAACGACGGCACCACCATTTCTTTGATCGCGGCTTGGGTCAGCAGATCGACGGCGCGGGCGTAGTCAGGCTTTTCCGTACCCTTCATGATGCCGGGCTTGGTCTTGAACTGAAGCCGGACTTCTTCCACCACCGAGCCCGCCGCGCGGCCAACGGCCGTCATGGCCATGCCGCCGAACAGAAAGGGAATGAGGCCGCCAAGCAGCAGGCCGACCACGACGTAGGGGTTAGCCAGCGAGAAGTCGACCGTCACGCCCTTGAAGTACTGGAAGCCCGTCGCACCACTTTTATTGGCCTCAGTGATAAACTGCTGCAAGTCGGAGCTGTAGGCTGCAAACAATACGAGGGCGCCGAGACCCGCCGAGCCAATGGCGTAGCCCTTGGTCACGGCCTTGGTGGTGTTGCCGACCGCGTCGAGCGCGTCGGTCGAACGGCGCACTTCCTTCGGCAGGCCCGCCATTTCGGCAATGCCACCGGCATTGTCGGTGACAGGGCCGAAAGCGTCGAGCGCGACGATCATGCCAGCTAAGCCGAGCATGGTGGTTGTGGCGATGGCGGTGCCGAAGAGGCCGGCAAGATTGTAGGTCATCAAGATGCCGGTGACGATGGCCAGCGTCGGCAGGGCTGTCGATTCAAGCGAAACCGCGAGGCCCTGAATAACGTTGGTGCCGTGACCCGTGACAGAGGCCTGACTGATTGAGCGCACCGGGCGGAAACCAATGCCGGTGTAATATTCGGTGATCCAGACGATCAGGCCCGTGAGGCCAAGACCTACGAGGCCGGACAGGAACAAGTTGTATCCGGTGATCGAGAGATCGCCGACTTTGCCAACTTCGCCGAAACCGCCAAGGACGTACTGAGTGGCAGCATATAGCCCGGCAATCGACAGCACGCCCGAGGCGATCACACCGCGATACAGCGCGCCCATGATTGAGCCGTTGGCACCGAGTTTAACGAAGTACGTGCCAATAATCGAAGTCACGATGCAAGCCGCGCAAATGGCCAGCGGATAGACCATGAGGTTCGCGAGATTGGGTTGATTGCCGAAGAAGATCGCCGCCAGCACCATGGTCGCGACAACCGTCACGGCGTAGGTTTCAAACAAGTCCGCGGCCATACCCGCGCAGTCGCCGACGTTGTCGCCAACGTTATCAGCAATGGTAGCTGGGTTACGGGGATCATCTTCGGGAATGCCCGCTTCAACCTTGCCGACGAGATCGGCGCCGACATCCGCGCCCTTGGTGAAAATGCCGCCACCGAGACGTGCGAAGATCGAAATCAGCGAAGCGCCAAAGCCGAGCGAAACGAGCGCGTCAACAACTTCGCGGCTGCCAGGCGCTTTGCCAAGCGTGGTGGTCAAGATCAGGTAATAGACCGCGACGCCGAGCAGCGCCAAGCCCGCAACCAGCATGCCAGTGATGGCGCCAGCCTTAAACGCGATGTCGAGGCCCTTGGCGAGCGAAACGGTTGCCGCTTGCGCCGTCCGCACGTTGGCGCGAACCGAAACGTTCATGCCGATATAACCGGCGAGGCCAGAGAGAACCGCACCAATCAGAAAGCCGATGGCCTGCAGGGGCCCAAGCAACATCCAGGCAAGAACGAAGATGACCGCGCCAACCATGGCAATCGTTTTGTATTGACGGTTGAGGTAGGCTTGCGCGCCTTCGCGGATGGCACCCGCGATTTCCTGCATGCGTGCATTGCCGGCATCGGAGTTCATCACCGCTTGTGAGGTGATGAAAGCATAGACGATGGACAACGCCCCGCAGGCGATGATCCCCAATAGTATATTGGTCATTTCTTGGTCCCTTTTGGCCCATGTTCTTCGGATGATGTCGGGCTGCGTGACTTCCCCGCGCGCCCGGTCCCCCCCGGTTTGTTCCTCGGGCGAGAGTCGCGGCGGACCATGCCAAAAGAGCCCCCGCGTTGCAACACAGCCAGGCTTGTCTTTTGGTTGAGAAACAAAAGGCCCGGCACGCGTTTGGCGCACCGGGCTTTAGGCATTGGAAGCTTTAAATTGGGCTAAACCCGCGCAATCGCCAGTTTAGTATTCCCACCGGTTGTGCCGTTCACAATAGTGACGGCGATGATGGCGGTAATTTTGCGAGTAATATGAGTACCTTGGCTGATCATAATCATAGTTGTTGTAGTACCTGTACCTCGGATAGTTATAGAATCCAAAGCCAATACCAAATCCGCGGTTGTGACCGCGCCAGTGAACATGCTGGGCCGGACCGCCACCTTCGACGGCAACTGCGGCTTTTGAGCCGACTGCTGTAGCTGGCAACGCCGACGCAGTTTGGGCACCCAGCAACAGGGCGCCGGACAGCGCGAGGCTTAGGGCAAGAAATTTGCGCATTTTTGGTCTCCTCTCTCCGCCATCTGTTTCGATGGCAATTGCAGAGCCGGGTTGTACCCTTCCTCTGCGTCAGTTTCAGTTTACGATGTCGGGTGGTGCATAGACCACTCCGTCAATTCAACGCTCCTGCGCCTGAACGGTTGCTGAACGCCCCAGATGCTGGCAGCCTTGCCGCTATAAATTTCGATCAACATCGATCACATTCGCGATATGAACGCGCTAGCTGACGTACAAAACACGCATGGCGCTTAGCTTTCCCACAATCTATAAGCCCTGCTCATCTTTTCATCCCCAGGAGGATAACGCCCGTGCAGATCGTCGACGTTCTCAATCACGCCCAAGGTGGTGCGGCACTGGCCAATCTCGCAACCGCCTTCGGGGTCAATCCCGAGAAAGCCGCGCCCGCAATAGAGACCATGCTCGAAGCCTTGTCGCAACGTATCGAGCGCAACAGCTTATCGCGCGGCGGCTTGGCTGACGTTGTTGAATTGCTCAATCACGATGTCACTGGACGCGCCATCAATGATGGCCAAGGTTTGGCGGGAGCTGAGACGTCGGCCGCCGGTAATCATGTCCTCAAAGTGCTGATCGGCGACAAGGACAAGAGCCGCGCCATTGCCCAACGCGCATCGAAAGCGTCTGGCCTTGATGAAGATATCCTGAAAAGAATGTTGCCAGCCGTCGCCAGCATGCTGATCGGCGGCCTGCAAAAGGAAACGGCTGGATCGCTCGCCCAGCGCTTAAGCAGCATTCCAGGCTTAAACATCTCAGCGGGCGGCAGCCCACTGCAATTGCCCGGTGATGCTGCGCCCGAGGCTGATCCCAGTGAAGGCAATTCCAGACAATGGAATGATCTCCCCAAACCGTCAGGCAGCGGCGGCGGTGGCATGGGCGGCGCTATCGGCGGCGGCAACCCGTTGCCCATTCCGGGCGACGATATTCCGGGCCTTGACCGTCCCGGCCGGTTCCCTGGCCTACCCGATGTCGTGCGCCGTGGCGGCACACAGGTTCCCGGCCCCAATGGCGGTTCACTGGAAGATATCATCCGCTCCATTCTCGGCAGCCTTCTTGGCTTTCAAGGTGGCGGCGGCATCTTGAGCGGGATCGTGAAGCTGTTCTTCGCCCGCTGGTTCATGGGCTTCATCCGCCGCATGTTCTCGCGCGCAGTCTTCGGGCGCTAAACGAATAAGAGCCGGTCTCAGCGACCGGCTCTTTCAAATGTCGTTGTTGCTTCAATTACCGGCAGGGCCGGGCGCCCAAGTCGCAACCCCATCCGCCGCCAGACTGGCTGCACTTCATGTCTTTGCCAGACGCTTTGGCGTAGCTGGCCCACGTTCCACCGTATTCAAAATCGACGAAGCTCGCCCACGATACCGCGGCTTCCCTTTGGGCCGCAGCCAATGTCGGCATGCCTGAGCTTGATCCAAAATGGGTATGATCCGAGAAGCACACTCGGCCGCCTTCGCGCCGCATATCGTGGCTGGCGGCGAGGCCATCGACGGAGGGCACGGTCTGATACGCGACCTTCTTGGCCACATGGGCGTGGCCCTTTATACGGCGAGCCTCAACCGGCGCGGCCAAGCTCAAAACCAAGGCGCTAACGCCAACAATACTCAGTGCTTTTTTCAAAACCATGATCGAAATCCCCTAAAGCTTCGGCAAGTGACCCTGCCTAATCAACCCGTAGATAATTGCAGATTCACAGGTCGATCTCGATAGGCTGCGCGCATGCCGCTACCGAATACTCCCCGGGCGCGGCAAACGAGTCACAGATGGCTGCCGGATTTGTGGGCAATGCGGCTTTCCCACGCCCCGTAAAGGACAGAGAGACGGCTAAAAACTACTTCGCCGCCACGACCGAGATCTCAACCAGCATGCGCGGATCGATGAGCTTGGCTTCAACGCAAGCCCGCGCCGGTGC
>JAYTQI010000069.1:0-2387 GCA_043746825.1 Hyphomicrobium sp.
TGCGGTTCGGTGCATTGCCGGGGCCGGGTCTCTGGCAACGATTGGCTGAGGTCAGAATTGTGGCAGCGGTATGCGGGCTATTTCTCGCCCTATCTTCAGCGCCGGATTGATGTCGAGTTGCGGCGCAGCTCTGTGGTGCGACTTCCAAAATCAGTACGGCGTGTGCAGGCGGCGGCGGCTGGACGGTAGCAAATTTTCCGCTGTCATCACGGGCGTAGAAATCGTGCAGTCACGATTTTAAAGACCCGGGAACCAGCCTATAAAATTGCAATCTGCAGCGTGGGTCCCGGCTATTTAACGAGCGGCTCGCCGCTCGTCTTCGGCCGGGATGACAAGGTTCAGCAGCGCATCGCTTGACGAGAACCCGCTTGGCTCAACAGACTGGCCCAGCTTAAAAAGAATGTCAGCGTCGAACAGATTATAATCGCAGGTCAACTCATCACCCTTGGCGATGTCACGGGTGGCGATGTCATAGCCCTCATCATCGGACCCCGCATAAACGCCCTCCGTGTTGGGGTGATCTGAGTGGTTCATAAACCGCGCGTTGTCGAGACAGGCGATGTACATACCGGTGCGGCTGTGCAGATACGTATAGCGCAGCATCTCGAGGCGCGCGGTCTCGGGCCAACTGGCAATCTGGGTTGCAGAAAATGCTTGGTCAAACCCTGGCACGAATTGCCAGGTTATCGTACCTTTGGGGATGTCTTCGTCTGCAAAAAGCCCAATGCCTTCAATCTGACTTGAGCCCAACTTCGTCTTGACCATCAGCATCGTGTCATGTCCATGCTAAATTAGCGGACCGCCGAGGGACCGCACTCCGGATTTGTTTGTTTACATAGCCAAGTTTTTGGCGGTTAAAAGGAAGTTCTGACGGCATGAAATCCTATATCCCCCTCGTGGTGTTTTTCCTGATCACCGCCATTGGCGCCGCCACCGGCTCCGTGTTCATGCCGGGCGCGTGGTACGCCGCGCTCAACAAGCCGACTTGGACGCCGCCCAATTGGCTGTTCCCTATTGCCTGGACCATTCTCTACATCATGATTGCAATCGCTGGCTGGCTGGTATGGCGTCGCGCGGGCTGGAGCCAAGCCATCCAATTGTGGGGCATCGGCCTGATCTTCAATGCGCTCTGGTCGTATGCCATGTTTGGGCGCCAGGACATCGGCTTGGCGCTGGTGGACCTCATTGGGCTGTGGCTGTCGATCGTGGGCTTCATCTGGCTGGCGTTGCCTATCGATCTGCGGGCTGCCGCCCTGTTCGCACCCTATCTCGCCTGGGTCACTTTTGCCGGCATCCTCAATTTCGCGGTCTGGCGGATGAATTAGGCGCCTCTCGGCAGTGGATCGTAGACGGCTGCGGCACCTGGATTATTGCCCTGAGGCAGTTGATCGCGTAACCCCTTGCCATGATCCATCCCGATAGCATCCTCATCATCGACTTTGGCAGCCAGGTCACCCAGCTCATAGCGCGGCGGGTGCGGGAAGCTGGCGTCTATTGCGAAATCCATCCATTTCAAAAAGCCGCCGCGGCGTTCGACAAGCTAAAGCCGAAAGCTGTGATCCTGTCTGGCGGTCCTGCCTCCGTGACCACGCCCAGCAGCCCGCGCGCTCCAGAGGCCGTGTTCAACGCCGGGGTTCCGATCCTATCCATCTGCTATGGGCAACAGACAACCGCCGTTCAACTTGGCGGCGTTGTCGAAGGCGGGCACGCGGCTGAGTTCGGCCGCGCCGATATCAAGATTCTGGAAAAGAGCGCGCTGTTCGATGGCCTGTGGGATATTGGCAAGAGCTACCCGGTGTGGATGAGCCACGGCGACCGCGTGACCAAGTTGCCAAAAGGGTTTACCGTCAAGGCAACCAGCGAGAATGCGCCGTTTGCGATTGCGAGCGATGAAGCGCGGCGCATTTATACGACGATGTTCCACCCCGAAGTCGTGCACACGCCTGATGGCGCCAAGCTGATCTCGAATTTCGTACACAAAATTGCCGGCCTCAAATCTGATTGGACGATGAGCGCTTACCGGCGGGAGATGATCGCTAAAATCCGCGCCCAAGTCGGCAAGGGTAAAGTCATCTGCGGGTTATCGGGTGGCGTCGATAGCACTGTCGCTGCCGTGCTGATCCACGAAGCCATCGGCTCGCAGCTCACCTGCGTCTTTGTCGATCATGGATTGATGCGTTTAAGTGAAGCTGAGCAGGTCGTTGGGCTGTTTCGCGATCACTACAACATTCCACTTGTGCACGTGGATGCTTCAAAGCAATTTTTGGGTGCGTTGGCGGGTGTCTCAGACCCTGAAACCAAACGCAAGGCCATTGGCAAGAATTTTATTGACGTCTTCGAGGCCGAGGCCAAGAAAATCGGCGGTGCGGCGTTCCTGGCGCAAGGCA
>JAYTQI010000070.1:0-5220 GCA_043746825.1 Hyphomicrobium sp.
GGCGGGCGCGAGATCGTGATTTTTCCGGAGGGCACAAGGACGGCGCCGGGCGCTGTGCCCGACTACAAGTCCGGTTATGTGGCGTTGTATGAGGGTCTCGGTGTACCAGCCGTGCCGGTCGCTTTGAATTCGGGCCTGTATTGGCCGCGCCGCAGCTTTTTGCGCTATCCAGGCACGATCATTGTTGAGTTCCTTGATCCCTTGCCCCCGGGGATGCCGAGGGCTGAATTCCGCGCACGCATGGAAGGTGCCATTGAAGAGGCAAGTGCGCGGCTGATTGTGGAGGCTGCAAGCAGTCCCAATCCGCCGCCGATGCCTGTGGGGTGAATGTGGCGACCGTCGAAAAAGACATTCGTCGCCACTGCAGCATTTCCGACGGCGCTGATATCAAGACTTAAGCTTCCAATTTACTAGTCGAACTAGTGCCTTGCACTTTCAAAGTGCCCAATTTTAATAGGCCTGCACCACCAGTTCCTCGCACCTTGATTTTGCCAGCCTCTTTCAAAATCATTGGGGACAAAATTACGCTGAAACTTATTTGTGCGAATGAACTTTCAGCCGATGTTGGCGTATCTATCTCCGCGAATATTTCAGAAACTGGTATCACCGTGGCCACGCTTGGATTGGCATCATCATCACCAGGCAGAAATATTTTTAAGTCGATATCATTAAGACGCGTATCGCCGCGAAAAATTCTGTAATTGATTGACATTGCGAACTTTGGCACTATCGCAGGAAAAACGTCATTTATTATCATGGTGCCCTTGTAAACTCCCATAAAGCTGGATTTGCCACCCACTTCTTCACGAATGTCATCGCAAAAGATAGTCCAGCCATAAGGTTCGTTCATCATAGTAACTACGCCGCCTCTAAATGCACATTCGTAGGAACAGGACGGGTTTTCGTTTCTTGCTCTCGTCCGGCCAACTTGTATCGAATACAAGTTTTTACAAGAGATCCTGCGGTCTCTGTTCGGGGGTGGTGTACCTGGGTCTCGAACACATGCTCCGCTAGGCCCAGAGGGTATTCGATACTGTAGTGCGCCTCAGCGCCAGAGCACGCAAACAAAACATCGCTCAATGTATCGAGTGTTAGATTGCTAGGTGCACGAAGCAGGCGACAAACGACATCCGGTGTCTTGCCGAGACGGCGCGCCAAATCCGCTTGTGAAATACCAGCTTTCTTAAATTCTCGAATTATAAGCGAATAAAATCGATGCCGGTTACGGCTGCGGAAATATCCAAAAGTTCCCTCAGGAACTTGGTTGTCCGCGCTAGGCTTAGACAGAGATGTAGTTTGAGAGATACGCATCTAAATTTTCTCCGCTATAGGGCTGAAGATTGGCAAACAAACTGCGCCAAACTGTTTCACCAGATTCTATGAAAGTGGTCCAATCGTCGATGAGTTCGCGATAGTTCCAGGTCAGAGCGACCAATGAATTATAGCCAGCGAATCCTGCAAGGCATCGAATGCCTTGCCCCGCCGTAACATTGCGCACATCCCAAAGTTCTTTTGTCACAGGACTGACGCGGGCCAAGAAAGTTTCTGAGTCCTTGTTGAACGGGTTCTCTGCCACACTCACTTCTTCATTGTTCGTGAAGGCGTCCAGCGAGCCGCGAAACTCTGACAAGCGATAGTCGTCCCATGTACCGTATCGAGTTGGCTCGACCGCGTTATATACTTCTTCTGTCACCCAAAGAGTACGGCGGGTGCCCGAGGAGCCAACTATCGGAGACAGCCTAACAAGGCTAACTCCATCAAGCTCTGCCAGCCGTTGAGCGATCATCTCATCTATTGACATATAAGTCAATACCTAACACACCCGCTTCGCAACATCAAGTTTACCCATTTTGGAATAAGTACATTGCTATTGTATACTAACCAAACAAAATAGGAACATTAATAGAACATTTTATTGACAAGCGGCCTAAGCGGGCTTATTTTATGGGCTCACTATTAGCCCCAGCGGGACTGTCCCCATGGCCTCTCAGACTCCGTCAAAGCCCGCATTTCTAGCACCCATCTCGGAGGAGATCTGGGGCCGCAAGTACCGCTTTGCGCCAACATCTGGCGTGGGTGGCGACGCGACGCTCGACGATACTTTCTGGCGGGTGGCACGGGCGGCGGCTAGCGTGGAGAAGGGGGGCAAGCGTGCTCAAGACAAGTGGGCTCAGACTTTTCATGACGCCATTGCCGACTTCGGTTTTCTCCCGGCTGGGCGCGTCTTAGCGGGTGCTGGGACAAAGCGCGATGTGACGCTGTTCAATTGCTTTGTGCTGGGCAAAATCCCAGACGATCTGGGCGGCATTTTTGACGGCGTCAAAGAAGCGGCGCTGACGATGCAAGCCGGTGGCGGCATTGGTCACGATTTCTCGACGCTCCGTCCCAAAGGTGCGCTGGTCAAGAGTATTGGCGCTGACGCCTCGGGGCCGGTGAGCTTCATGGATGTTTGGGACGCCATGTGCCGGACCATCATGTCGGCAGGCCAGCGCCGCGGCGCGATGATGGCGACGCTGCGCTGTGACCATCCCAATATTGAGGACTTCATCGCAGCTAAGGCTGACGCCAAACGGCTGCGAAACTTCAATCTCTCGGTGCTGGTGTCGGATGCCTTTATGAGCGCCATCAACGCAAACAAGCCCTGGGATCTGGTGTTCGCGGGCAAAACCTACAAAACAGTCGCCGCCCGCGATTTGTGGGACAGCTTGATGCGCGCGACTTACGATTATGCCGAGCCAGGCGTGATTTTCATCGACCGCGTCAATGCCCAGAATAACTTGAATTACTGCGAAAGCATTGCCGCCACCAATCCGTGCGGAGAGCAGCCGTTGCCGCCTTATGGCGCGTGTCTGCTGGGTTCAATCAATCTGGCGCGCCTGATTGCCAACCCGTTCACGGATAAAGCCGTTATTGACCTCACGGAACTTGAGTCGCGCGTTGCGACGGCCTTGCGATTCCTCGACAATATTATCGAAATCTCGCGTTATCCCTTGCCCGCGCAAGCTAAAGAGGCGCGCGCCAAACGCCGGATTGGCCTCGGGATAACTGGTCTTGCGGATGCGTTGATTTTTTCAGGGCTCAGCTACGGTTCAGAGGCTGCGCGGGCGAAGGCTGCTGCGTGGATGCGCGTCATCCAGAATGCCGCCTATAGTGCCAGTGCGGATTTAGCCACTGAGAAGGGCGCGTTCCCGCTATTCGACAAAGCGGCGTTCTTAATGAGCCCAAACGTCGCCCGGCTCGACGCAAAGGTGCGCGATAAAATCGCCGTGCAGGGCATCCGCAATGGCTGCCTGACTTCGATCGCGCCAACTGGCACCATCTCGCTGCTCGCAGGCAACGTCTCTAGTGGCATCGAGCCGGTGTTTGATTTTGTCTATGGCCGCCGGGTTTTGGGCAAAGACGGCACGGCGCATGAACAGCAGGTCGAAGACTACGCCCACGCCGAATTCTGCCGCAGCTTCGGGTCAGAGGCCGCTTTGCCGTCCGCGTTCGTCACAGCGGGTACGCTCAAGCCCTCAGAACATCTCGCCATGCAAGCGGCTTTGCAGCCCTTTGTCGACAGCGCCATTTCCAAAACCATTAATGCGCCAGAGGCAATCTCCTTTGAAGCCTTCCGCGATATCTACAGCGAGGCCTACGGGCTTGGCCTCAAAGGCTGCACGACCTACCGTCCCAACCCCGTGACCGGCGCCGTGCTGACCGCTGCCCCCGTGCACCAGCCTGTGGCTCCACGCGCAGCCGGGGACACGAAGAGCGGACACAATTCCAAGGCTGCGGCAATGCCTGAGACTGCGCCAGCCCCCCGCTCCGGCGACGTCGTCTACATGACCAAGCCCCTGGAGCGGGAGGCAGCCCTTGAAGGCGTCACCTACAAAATCAAATGGCCGGCGAGCCCGCACGCGCTCTACGTCACCATCAACGACATCCTGCGCGATGGCCGCCGCCGCCCGTTCGAGATCTTCATCAACACCAAGAATCTCGAGCACTACGCCTGGACGGTCGGCCTCACCCGCATGATCAGCGCCGTGTTCCGGCGCGGCGGCGATGTCACCTTCGTCGCGGAAGAACTCAAGGCCGTGTTCGATCCCGAAGGCGGGCGCTGGATGGGTGGGCGTTACGTGCCAAGCCTGCTCGCCGCTATCGGCGACATCATTGAAGAGCACATGATCCGCACCGGCTTCCTTATTCCAGAAGTCGCGGCGTCAAGTTTGCCAGTCAAAGATATTATAAGCAGCGCGCAGGCGGCAGGCGGGCCCAACGATCTCATCACGGCAACGCCCCGCTTGGCCAACGAAGACCGTGTTGTATCCGCCAAAATCTGCCCACGTTGCGGCAACCGCAGCCTCAACCGCATTGAGGGCTGCTGGACCTGCACCACCTGTCATTACTCGCGCTGCGGCTGACACGGCACGCAAACTTCGCCCGGCCCGTCCCAAAGTCTTTATCTCCGTTTAGAGATCCGCCCGTTTTCAGCATTTGCTCCCCTCGAGTGTAGTGATTGCTGCCAGCCGTCAACAGTTCATTGACCAAACCTCAGAAAGTCGCCGATCCAGACAAATTTAGGCTTTAATGCTTCGAGATCGTTCATCTCGAAGGGATATGACAAGGACATAACAAGGGTGGCGTACGGCCAAATCAAAAAGGCCGATCCAGGGGTCAAGCGTATGAGTGCCGAAATTGTATCGTTAGCGGATGTCCGATCCCGCAAGTCGGGTGTGAAGCTCGTCGACCGGTTAAGCCCGCCGCAGGGCGACACGTCTGCGCGTTTCCACTTCTGGACTGGCGCTTCGGGTAAGCGCTACGTCCACACCGTCTATTCCCTATTCGATTGCCCGGCAGTTGAAACCGCCAACTACGTGCTGGTGCGCCGTGAAGGCGTAGCCAAGCGCACGGTGCTTGCCATCGGCCGTTTGACCAACGAGTCCGCATCCCTGAACCTGGCTGAGATCCGCCAACGTGGCGCAACCATCGGCGCGGATGAAGTTCACGTCCACTTGCTGGCGATGTCAGAGTCCGAAGCTCACGCCGTTGAGTCAGACTTGCGCTCAGCCCAGGCCGCAACGCTTTCGAACTAAGATTGACAATGGCGCGGCTTTCATGAGCCGCGTCAACGTAACCTCGCCCGGTGCACAAATCTTTTAACCTCTGAAAGCCGGACACGCGGCCCGAGCCTCAAACTCGGCGTGCGCCCTCGATATTGCGGCAGGATGCGTGACTTTG
>JAYTQI010000071.1:0-2381 GCA_043746825.1 Hyphomicrobium sp.
ACGTTTGTGGGCATAAAACTTATCCCCGGAGGCCGTGGCTGTGAGAATATGGTGAGCTGGATCAGCTCCAGTGCCGTACTGGCCACGACGGTCGTGACATCAAAAGGCTGTCGTTTCAAAAGGGAAACCCATGCATCCACGCTTCGCAACTGCATTCTCGTTTCTAGCTTTGACCTTGGCTGGCGCCTCTCACCCCGTATGGGCGCAAGCAGAAGCTGGCGCCGCACCCGCAGCGATGCCAGTACGGGAGGCAGGCGCTCGTTATGGGCAAGCGCTCGGGACGGTCGAAATTTGTTTTGGCGCCAAAATCACGGCCAAGGCCGAGGAGCTCCCGAAAACCTATACCGGTGCCGATGGCGAGACCTTTAAAGCCCAGGCAGGAAAAATTCTCGATGCTTGGCTCAAGGTCAAAACGTGTGTCCGCCAAGACGATCCCAATCAATGCAAAATCATCATGGACAAGAGCTGTCAGGCGGCTGAGGCGGAAATCGGCTCAAACGGATCAGCGATCCCGGGCCTTGTCGAGTTTGCAAAGCATTGAGTGACTTAACTGCCCAAGGCGCGGCGTTCCTTGCGGCGGCGGCGCCAATGGGACCCAGCCTCGGCGAGTCCCCATAACCCCAGAACGGCCATCAGCGCCGGAATGGTGATCAGTCCGAGCCAGCCCATCGTCAGCATGCCCGAAAGGAACCCGCCAAAGTCTATACCGCCAATGACGCACGGCATGGCGCCGCCTTCGTTGACCTCACAGCCCATGAGACCGGCGAGCAGAGCGGTGAGCAGAATAAACAGCAGCGGCAGCATGGCGAGAACGCAAAGTCCAACGACTGTCTTTCGGGTACGGCGCATGGCGGATAAACTTTCAGGGCGGTTTTCGATGAGCCGTTATAGCAGAAGAATTATGGCACGCGCGAGCCGCCAATGGCCTCGTGGCGGCTTATGTGCCTAATGTTGGCAAGGCGCACTTAGGATATGCCTGCTGAGAGGAATGGAACATGGCAGATTTAAGCGCGCTAACCGCTGACAGCATTGGCGTTGCCAGCGTCTTTGTCACGAAGGACAAACTCGCAACCAGCGTCGGCAGCGGAATCGCCCCAGTCTTTGCGAGCCCGATGATGATCGCCCTTATGGAGGCTGCATGCGTCGACTGCGTCGAGCGGCATTTGCCAGAAGGATATCAGAGCCTCGGTACCCATCTCGATATTAACCACACAGCCCCGACGCCCGAAGGGCGCACGGTCACGGCCACAGCCACACTCGCGGCTATCACAGGCCGCAAACTTGTTTTCAATGTCGAGGCCCATGACGGCATTGAGAAGATCGGCCACGGCGTCCACACCCGCATAGTCGTCGATACCCCCCGATTTCTGGCCCGCCTCGCCGCCAAATCGCCATCACCGGCCTGACACATTGTGAACGGAGAATCGGATGTTATCCCAGCCCCAAAGCGCTGTGGTAGTGTTGCGAAGATTGAGCGTTTGAGCGCAGAAGGACCATTGCCGTGCTAACCCTACGCCGCATTTTTGCGACCCTTGCGGTTGTGCTATTCGCCTTGCCGCACACCGCGCGCGCCGCCTGCACCGCGCAAGATTTTTCAGCCGTCGTCGATCAGTCGGGCGCCTCCTTACGAAGCCTTAACGGCGCCTTCCAGCCCAAACTCAAAGACCGCATGCGCCGCTACAAGGACGCAGCTAAGCTCAGCAGCACAAATTACGAAGACGCAGCCCTCGATGCCATTCAGGACGCGCGCTTGGGCGAACTTGACTCCCAAAGTGGCGAGCTGATCCTCAAGATCGACACGCTTGGCCGGATCACTGAGGAGGCAGCGCCCGATTGCGCCAAACTTGACGACATCAAAGCCGCCAGCAGCGAGCTTGATGCCGTCGTGCGCACGAAGTCGGAATATATGCTCACCCGCTTCGACGCCAAAATCAAAGAGGCTGAAGCTAAGAAGGTTGCGGCAAAGGAGCCGCCTGCCGCGACGGAGATAAAAAAGCCCGCTGAGCCAACGGCAAAACCGGCAGCACCCGTTGTTGCCGAAAAGCGCCCTGCGAAAACGCCAGACTCTGGGCCTGATGCGAAGGCTGATACCAAAACCTGGTCGGCCACGACAACGGCGGATGCCGGCAAGACCGCGCCACCGCCACCAGCCGCTGCTCTCGAACCGCCACCGCCACCAGGCGCGATGTCCGCCGATGATGACGGCTATACGATTGAGGAAATCCGCGACGCGACGAAGGGATTTTTCGGAACGATTTCGACCAATCTCGCGGCCGTTCTCGAACACGCCTTCAAAACCACAGGCCGCCCGACGGGTTACGTGCTTGGCAAAGAAGGCGGCGGTGCTTTTTTAGCGGGCCTGCGATATGGCGACGGTACGC
>JAYTQI010000072.1:0-5216 GCA_043746825.1 Hyphomicrobium sp.
TCAATACTCCACCCCAAGCTGAATCGTGCCTCGATCGGGGTACAAAAAAGGCTGAGCGAAAATCTGTTCTCTCGACTTGTCGTAATCGATGGCCGTGGACAGCGCTGCCTTGCCATCGAGGAATCGCCCCTTGACACCGACTTCGAGGTTGGTAAGTTTCTCGGACTTGACGATATCGGTTGCGCCGAATCCCCGCGCGGCCGCCTGGCCCGCAGCCGAGGGTGGCCAATCCAAAAGGAATCCTTCGCTTCATGTTTCGGAATTCCCGAAGGGTGGTGTCGAGCGCACCAATGCGCGTGTTTTTGTCGCATTGCGAGCTGGCGATGAATTCATTTCCAGCCGTGCTGCGTAAATTGGTGCGGTGCCCTGACCGGCGTCATGATAGGGAAGGTCGTAGTCCGCACAGCACGTGGCATTTAATACCTGAGGTGTCGTATGTTTCATTTTCGATTCGCCACACTGGCTGTCGCGCTCTGCTTCGTCGCCATCACACCAATGCCGGCATTGGCCAGCCGCTCGGAGTTCGATCTCCGCAGTCAGCTGCAGCTGCTGATATCGTGGTGGCCAGGGGAATACGACAATCACGAACAAATAGTGCGCCAGTCTGGAGGCGGGCTCTCCACGGTCACTGACAAACCCTTTTACCGTGTACATTCCCGCTACGAACGCGTGACCGCCTCGCCCCTCGGTGAGCAGGTGCTCGCCGTTGTCGACTATCGCGATGATGACCCCACCCGAGTCTTGCGCGCTCGCACCTACGTTGTCAGTATCGACCAGTCCGCAGGCGCGCTACGCGTCGTGCAGTACGCTTCGAAGGTACCGGGATCTGCCGAACTTGCGTCACTCGGACCGAGCTGCGACTTGTTATTGCATTTTGTCGGCGGCCAATTCGAAGGCAGCCTTCCGTCAAAGTCATGCAAAGTTGCTGGCCAGCCTGACGAATACGGCCTCGTGGTCGGATCGCGTTACATCTGGTATCGGGAAAAATCTGGCCAGGAATGGTTCGAGCAGACCAAGGCGCGACTCTTCACGTGCATGGTCCAGGAGAGCGCTGACGGTGATATGCGCAAGACGCGGTTCCTCAAGACGATACGCCTGCACGACCAAGGCGGCGAAGCGGATATCGCCTGGCCGGACGGTCGCACGCTCACCTTCACGATCCATACCCGCGCCTTCACCTCGCCGTCGAAAATAGAGTACCCGCTGTTCCGCATCCACGAGAAGGGCAAGATCGTGCCGATTGCCTATGCTTATGCCTCCAACGAGGCCGGGCACTTCGGCCTCAACCTGGGCTGGTTCTACATCCGTTGTTATGCTGAGGGTGAGGACTTGGGCGCGGACGCGGTCTATAACAAGTAAGCTCGTCGACTTACCCGCAGGACTGCTCGCACGTATTCACTATCTCGCCGCTCGTTTCTTCGTCGCGGTCTAACAAGCCCGGCTGCAGCAACGGTTGTGAGTTCAATGACATCCTGCGGCAAGAGCCAGCCGGCGGTGCAAGGCGGCTGTGCCGATTCAGGCGCGATGTCTCCGTCCGAAACGAGCCTGCGTCAAGCCAATCATTACGTCGAACAGTCTGCCGACGCGGCTAAGATCAGCGCGGACAGCACGTTTTTCACACCTGGCGCCAGCGGCAGCACTCGCGGTAGCTGCCAGATTTACACTGGCGGGGCGGCCAACGATGGGCGCGATGATAGCCGTGCCCACCATCAGAATGCTGGCTGCGGAGGCCACATCGCCGCGCTGCCAATTGAAAGCGCTGGCGAGAGGCAATACGAACACGCTGCAAGTGTAGAACGAGATGCCGCTCAACCCGGAGCTATTGGACGGGCTGCTGGCCAACAATGGCCGCCAGCCGCGGAGAATTCTGAACTTCGGATCGATTGGGTAGGCATTCAGGCAGAAAGGTTCGAATAGATGTTCATCTTGTTAGTCCAGTTTGAGTTGGGGTCTGGTATCCCAGCGCAATTGGTACTGAACCGCTCACGGTTGAGGCACACATCTAATCCGTTCTTCGGCGAACCGATTTTTCATTGGCAGGTTCTTCGCCGCAAAAACTAACATGAGACTTCATAGCCAGATTGGCTTTATGATCCAATCGCCGTTCGACGATTGGACTCGCTATGGTGAGATGCAGTGTGTCGGTATTCGGGTGGATGCCCAAAAAAATCGGACCGGAGAATGCTCACGCATCGCTCCGCACCGGTTTGTTGGAAACCAAACGTCGTTCGGCTACGGTACGGCTTAGAATTTGTACTTGAGCGTTGCACCGAAGGTTCGAAGTTCCGGCAGTGACAGGTTGATGTAGCTGTAAGCTCCGGTCAGTGCGAAGTTCGGCGTCAGCACGTTCTGCGGCGCAGAGCCGACATAGTTGTCGTCGTTGAGTGCATTTAGCACATACGCCTCGAGACTAAGTGGACCTCGCGAAATGCCAGCACGCAGGTTCACGATTGAGCGGGCCGCGATCCAGTTGATGTTCGACGCATCGACGAATTGCTTATCTTTCCATGAGAAGTCGGCGCGGGCGAACCAGCGACCGTCTTTCCATGACTCAATCGCCGAGCCATATTGCGCGCCAAAATTCAATGAGTGCTTGGATGAACCTGGCAATTGATTTCCACGGAAACCATCGCCAATAACACCGGAGATTTTTGAAACCTCCGGAAAAAAGTAGGACTTGATACTTGATTTAGTCAATGCGGCGGCGAGATTCAGAGTCAGATTCGGTATCGGTCTGGCCTCGAGTTCGACTTCCAAGCCCCGCAGCTTGGCGTCGCCGGTGTTCCTCAGTCCGCCCACCTGCGTGACCACGGGAGTGCCCGTGGCGGTCTCGATGAACAGGCCACCGAAATTGTTGAGCTGGTCCTTCCAAAGCGACTGGTACAAAGCGCTCTGCACAGTCAGTCGACCATCCAGGAACTTGCCCTTGAGACCAAGTTCATAGTTGGTGATCTTCTCGGGTTTCTGCACTACCGACAGGCCGAGTGCCACCGCGGCGTTGATGCCGATTGTCGACAGGCCGAGGAACGTGGTGTTAAATGTGTTGGTGCCGACGTTGACACCCTTTGAGTACGACGCATAAGCCATTACGTCCGGGTTCAAATCATATTGCGCGATGATTCGCGGCAGGAAGGCGTTGTAGTTCTTGTCGATGATCTTTGAATCAGGCGCGTAAACGTGCGCACCCGTCACCGGATTGACGGTGCCGCCCGTGATGCCGAACTGGGTGGCGGCCGCCGCGCCGACCGAAGCGCCGACTGACGACGCACGACCCACGACGTAGTCCTGCTGATAGCGTCCTTCTACGTTGAGGCGAAATTTGTCTGTGAATTTATATGCCGTGCCAAAAAACGCGGCCTTGTTGCGAACATAGCTCTTGGTGACGCTGGTAAGCGCGGGTCGTGGCAACTGTGATTGCGTTTCAAATGCAATGTTAGTCAGATTGTTCCAGACAGTGGTGGGGAGATACGACACGCCAAGAACACCGCTGAATGGTCCCTGCTTGTCGTAAGACAGCCGAAATTCCTGCGAGAAATCGTACGTTTCGCGCTCCACCCCAAATACGAAGTCCCAGTACGGGAGCCGAGCTGCGTTTGCACCTGCCGGGTTCGATGGGTTGGCAATCAAACTGGTGTCGTAGTTGTCGAGATCCGCGACCTCGCTCCAGTACTCGGCGTTCAGGCCAGTCAGCGAGGACAACGTGAAACCCGACTCGCCAAACTGGTAGTCGAGATTGACGTGCGCGTGCTGGTACTCCCGCACGAGCCCGTAGCCTTTTGTGCCCTGCGAGGGCGAGACGGCTCGATGCGACGGATCAGCAAGCGATCGTGCCAGTAAAGACGCTGGAACGTTATTTTGCGCGGGACTGTACAGGTGATTGATGCCGGGGATTTCACCGCAAATCCAAGGGCGCGTTACTTGCAATTCTGTTGCAGAAAGGGTCGCCGACAGGCCGCGCGACAAGCCTTTGACGTCGCAGTTGGAAAGGCTCGGTATGATGACCGTACCGGTCGAGTTGCCGCTAAATCGCGGGATGTTGACGGCACCATTGTTAGCGCGTAATTCGTAGGCCGACGCCAATCCTTGTGCCGGTGCGCCGTCATGGTCTTTCGAGTAAAGCAGGAACACCTTGCCCGAGAAATTCTCGGTGAATTTCGCGGTGAATAGCCCGGTGATTGTCCGCGTCTGCTGGTCCCCCAGCGTCTGGCTCGGTATCGCTGCGTTCTTGTACGAGCCGCTCTTGTCAAAATAGTGCCCGCCCAAGCGGAAGCCAAATTTTTCGCCAAGGTGCCCTTCAACCGAAGCCTGCGCGTCAGAGTTGCTGTGCGAGCCACCAGACAGTCTGACGAAACCGCCGAATTCTTCGGCTGGCAGTTTATTTACTACGTTTAAAGCGCCAGCGAACGTGTTCCGGCCAAAATATGCGGCCTGCGACCCTTTGAGGATCTCGATACGTGCGGGGTCATTGACGCTGGCGACAGCAGTGGGTGACGCCACCGGAACGCCGTCGATAAAAGTTGACGTAAGCGTCGAAAGTGCCGTCGACGGAACGACGCCTCGCAGCGTAATTGCCTGGAAAGAACGATCGCTGCGTCCAGCACCGGCGGCGATGTTAGTCAGATTGATACCCGGTACCGCATCCGCCAATTGATTGAAATTCGTGATGCCTTTAGCAGCCAGTTCCTCACCCGTTATCGCCGTAATAGCGACGGGAACATCTAGCAGGCTTTCTTCACGCTTGCGCGCCGTGACAACAACTTCTTCGATGCCGCCCGAAGGCTCTGTTGCCTGCGCAGTGCTTGTCGACCTCTGCGCATTCGCGGCTGAGGCGGCGAGCAACACGCTGATCGTGGTGAGTCCAAGTGTAACGAGACGCTTCATGTTGTTACTCCGCGCAAGTAATCGAGTGAAAAATTCACGAGCCATTTTTGACATCACCAAAATTTATCCGGCGCGCGATGCTGCGCCTGTTGCGTCAATACACTAACCAAGGTCGAGCCGTACCATTGCCGGGTTGTGCAACAAAACCGGAATCCGTGGTCAGCGCTAGTTATATGTTGACTTGCTATTGACTACGTGCATTACGAGAATCTCGCGCTGTTTTCCAGCCGCGTTGCCGAAGGTCAGTAGCACTACGCGAAGACGTAAGGTCTGCTTTCGCGCGCTTTTAAGCGGGTGCCTTCTGTGAATCAGCCACTTGCCGGGGTGTTGTCCAC
>JAYTQI010000073.1:0-12193 GCA_043746825.1 Hyphomicrobium sp.
AGCGAATACCAGGTCTCGGAGGGCTACAAGCCCAACAAAGCCGATTGGCTGGATGGGCGCTGGGCCGGATTTGCGCGCACCGAAGAAGGCGAGTTGCGCGGCGACACCGGCATCGAGGTCGACAAGCTAAAGGACATTGGCCGCCGCCTCACCGTCATCCCCAACGACCTCAATGTGCACAAGACCATCGGCAAATTGCTGGATAAACGCCGCGATATGATCGAAAGCGGGCAAGGCATCGATTGGTCGATGGCCGAGCACTTGGCGTTCGGATCGCTGCTGATGGAAGGCACCCCCGTCCGGCTTTCCGGCCAGGACAGCGAGCGCGGCACCTTCTCGCAGCGCCATGCCGTCTTGATCGACCAGGACACGGAGCGCCGCTTCGCGCCCTTGAAGCATATGGCGCCCAATCAGGCACGCTTCGAAGTCGTCAACTCGATGCTCTCGGAAGAAGCGATACTTGGCTTCGAGTATGGCTATACCCTCGCTGAACCCAACGCGCTCACCTTGTGGGAAGCTCAGTTCGGCGACTTCGCTAATGGCGCGCAGGTGATTTTCGATCAGTTCCTGTCATCGGGCGAGCGCAAGTGGCTGCGCATGTCGGGCCTCGTCTGTCTGCTGCCGCACGGCTATGAGGGCCAGGGCCCGGAACATTCCTCGGCGCGCTTAGAGCGCTTTCTGCAGCAATCGGCTGAAGATAACTGGCAGGTCGCCAATTGCACGACGCCAGCGAATTACTTCCACATTCTACGCCGCCAGATCCATCGCAAATTCCGCAAACCGCTGATCCTGATGACGCCCAAATCGCTGTTGCGCCACAAGCGCGTCATCTCGCGTCTCGACGAAATGGGCCCTGACACGACCTTCCATCGCGTGCTCTGGGATGATGCGCAGCTTGTGGGATATTCTAAAATCGCACTCAAACGCGATGATGCGATCAAGCGCGTCGTGCTTTGCTCGGGTAAAGTCTATTTTGATCTGTTTGAAAAGCGCGAGGAATTGGCCAAAGACGATGTTTATATCCTGCGCGTCGAGCAGCTGTATCCGTTCCCGGCGCGCGCGCTCATCCAGCAGATGTCTCGGTTCAAGAATGCCGATGTTGTGTGGTGCCAGGAAGAGCCCAAAAACATGGGGGCCTGGACCTTTATGTCCCCGAACCTCGAATGGGTCTTGGCGCACTCAAACGTCGCCGCCAAGATGGTGCGCTATGCAGGCCGCACGGCCTCGGCATCAACCGCCAGCGGCCAGCTCTCACAGCACTTGAAAGAACAGGCAGCGCTCGTCGCAGACGCACTTGGAATTTGAATTTGGAAAAGGCAACACAGTTATGGGCATAGACATTCGCGTTCCGGCACTCGGTGAAAGCATTACGGAAGCAACTGTCGGCAAGTGGTTCAAGAAAACCGGCGAGGCGGTCAAAGCTGATGAGCCGCTCGTAGAGCTTGAGACCGATAAGGTCACGATCGAGATTCCAGCGCCCGCGTCCGGCGTCATGGGCGATATTCTGGTCAAGCAAGGTGCGACTGTTGCCATCGGCGCGCTACTGGCGGCGTTGAATGAAGGCGTGGCTGCGGCTTATACTTCCGCAGCCGCCGCGCCTAACGCCGCTCCGGCTCCTGCCTCAAAAGCACCGCCACAAACTGCGCCAGTCTCACCTCGCACCACTGAAATGCCGCCAAGCCCCGCTGCTCGCAAAGCTATGACAGAGGCTGGGCTTTCGGAAGTGGACGTCTCTGGTTCGGGCAGACGCGGCCAAGTTCTCAAGGGTGACGTGCATGCCGCCAGCAATGGGGCAGGTCAGGCAGCCGCTCCGGCACCGGCATCGCAACTAGCCCCTCAATCCTCAGCGCCAAGTTCAGCCCCTGCTCAAGCTGTCATGGTTCCGGCTCCCGCGCCAATGCAAATGCGCTTACCCTCGGGCGCAACCGATGCCGCGCGGGAAGAACGCGTGCGCATGTCACGTTTGCGCATGACGGTGGCGCGGCGCTTGAAAGACGCGCAGAACACCGCCGCCATGCTCACAACCTTCAACGACGTCGACATGAGCGCGGTCATGGCGCTGCGCACACAATACAAAGAGCTGTTTGAGAAGCGCCACGGAGTCAAACTCGGCTTCATGGGTTTGTTCGCAAAGGCCTGCATCCAGGCTCTGCGCGATATTCCATCCGTCAATGCCGAGATTGACGGCGAAGAGATCGTTTACAAAAATTACTATCATATCGGCGTCGCGGTTGGCACCGAGAAGGGCTTGGTCGTCCCTGTGGTTCGCGATGCGGATCGCTTGTCTCTCGCCGAGATCGAGCAGAAAATCGCTGACTTCGGCCGTCGCGCCCGCGATGGCAAACTCACTATTGAAGATATGCAGGGTGGCACGTTCACGATCTCGAACGGCGGCGTCTACGGCTCGATGATGTCAACGCCGATTCTCAACGCCCCGCAATCCGGCATCCTTGGCATGCACCGAGTCGAAGAACGCCCCGTGGTGCGCGCCGGTCAAGTCGTGGTGCGGCCGATGATGTACTTGGCCCTGTCTTACGATCACCGCTTGGTAGACGGCAAAGATGCCGTCACCTTCTTGGTGCGCGTCAAAGAATGCCTCGAAGACCCGCAGCGGTTTATTTTGGAATTATAATTCATGCCCGGACCTTATGATCTCATCGTCATCGGCACCGGGCCGGGCGGATATGTTTGCGCCATCCGCGCGAGCCAGTTAGGGCTTAAAGTCGCCGTTGTTGAAAAGCGTGCCACGCACGGCGGCACCTGCCTCAATGTCGGCTGCATCCCGTCCAAAGCATTGCTGCATGCCTCCGAATGCTTTGACGAGGCGGGACACGGTTTCGCGGCGATGGGCATTAAGGTTTCGCCCACGCTTGATCTCGGCAAAATGCAGGCCTTTAAGGCTGAGGGCGTCAAGGGCAACGTCGATGGCGTCGCGTATCTTTTGAAGAAGAACAAGATCGACAGCTTTCATGGCACCGCAAAAATCCTCAAAGCCGGAGTGATAGAAATAACCTTCATCAACGGCGAAAAACAAACGTTAGACGCCAAGCATATTGTTATTGCGACGGGCTCAGACGTGGTGCGCCTGGCCGGCATCGAGATCGACGAGAAGACCATTGTCTCGTCCACCGGCGCTCTGGAACTCGATAAAGTTCCGGGCAAGCTACTTGTCATTGGCGCTGGCGTTATCGGCCTTGAGTTAGGCTCGGTCTGGCGGCGTCTTGGCACCGAAGTTCTCGTCGTTGAATATCTCGACCGCATTCTGCCCGGCATGGATGGCGATGTCGCCAAATCCTTCCAGCGCATGCTCGAAAAGCAGGGCCTGAAGTTCAAACTCTCAAGTAAAGTGACGGCTGTTGAAAACACGCCGAAGGGTATGAATGTAAAAGTCGAGCCGGCATCAGGTGGTAGCGCGGAAATGATCTCAGCTGATGTGGTCCTCGTCGCTGTCGGCCGCGTGCCCTACACCGAAGGCCTTGGCCTCGCAGAAGCGGGTATCGCAGTCGATGCCAAAAAACGCATCGTCGTAGACGGGCACTATCAAACCAATGTCACGGGCGTCTACGCCATTGGCGATGTCATTGCCGGGCCCATGCTCGCCCATAAGGCGGAGGACGAAGGCGTTGCACTGGCTGAGATGCTTACGGGCCAGGCCGGACACGTCAATTACAACGTTATCCCAAATGTCATTTACACCGCGCCGGAAGTGGCATCGGTTGGCAAATCCGAGGAAGAGCTGAAAACTGAGGGTATCGCCTACAGTAGCGGCAAGTTCCCCTTCACGGCCAATGGCCGCGCCAAGGTCAATCGCAGTACCGATGGCTTCGTCAAAATCCTAGCCGATGCCAAGACCGACCAGATTTTAGGCGTCCACATTATCGGGCCACACGCCGGCGAGATCATTGCTGAAGCCGCTGTCATTATGGAGTTTGGCGGCTCTGCTGAAGATTTAGCCCGCACTTGCCACGCCCACCCGACTTTGACCGAGGCGGTCAAGGAAGCCGCTATGGCCGTCGCCAAGCGGGCGATTCATATGTGATTGTTCTGGTCCGGGCTCCGGGGTAGGACGTAACCTAAATATGAACCGGAGCCACCCATGAAATTCGCCCTCGCCTATGCCGTAGCCGTAATCGTATTTTTCCTCGTCGATCTTGTCTGGTTGGGCTTTATTGCCAAGGACTTCTACCGGGCGTCCATAGGCCATTTGATGGGAGACGGCTTTAACATTCCAGCCGCAATTGTCTTCTACCTGATCTACGTCGCGGGCTTGTTTTTCTTCGCGGTTAACCCGGCACTAGAAGCCGGCGACTGGCAAAAAGCGTTTACGCTCGGCGCAGCTCTTGGCTTCTTCTGCTATGCCACCTACGACCTCACCAACCTCGCGACCCTCAAAGATTGGCCGTTGGGGATCACTCTCGCCGATATGGCTTGGGGCACGGTGCTATCCGGCATCGTCGCGACGGTTGGCTATTCCGCGGCCTCCCGGTTCTAGAGCGTGTTCACTCCACCGGCGTAATGGTGTAGCCAGCCTCGCGCAGCAGTGCCACCAACCCGGTCTTGCCCGGCAGATGCAGTGCGCCAATGGCGACGAACGCCGCGCCCATGTCGATCAGCGGCTTGACCTTGTCCCGCATCCGGGCATTGCGGTCGACGAGCAAAGATTTCTGAAAACTGTCGTAAGCGGACGCTGGCGTGCCAGCCTTTGCAGCCATCGCGATCTGGAAAGGCACAGCGGCACCCATTTGGCGCTTGAGGTAAAGCTGCACCATTGTCTCAATCATATCATCGGTCCGGTCTGCGTATTTAAGCCCGGCTTTCAGCATTTGGATTTGCTCATCATCGGCAACTTCAGCCAGTGATGCAAGTTGCTGCTCAATAGTCTCAAGACCAACGATATTGATCTTATCCTTCTTGGCTTCTTCCTCAAGTTTCATATCCAGGACGGTCACGCCGGCCGCCACGCGCTTGCGTTCGCAATCCGAAATCGCGAGCAGCATGTTGATAATCCACGGCCGCAACATCGGCGCGACGTCGCCCGGCAAACCAGATTTTTCCAGCACGCCTTGCACCTGCTTGAACTCTTCAGGCGATAGCTTTTCAGAGAGCGTGTGGCCGTCTGTATATATGAGAAGCCCCGCCGCGTTAGTCATGGCCTTAGCCATAGCAGCGTCGGACAGATCCGCGACCTCAACGGCCAGTTGCTTGGATTGATGCAGGGTGTTTTTGACTTTGTCGCTCATGCCCGTAACGCGGCTATCGCTGAGATGCACAGTGCCAAACAGGTAAGAGGGGTCAGCGCCAGGCTTTTCTATCTTCCACAGCAGCGCTTCGGTATTCTCAAGTTTACGCGAGTCCGCAATAATACTTTTGAAAATCTCCGGGTCCTTGCTCTCCAACTCGGCGATCATATCGGTGCCGTGGCAGGCAGCGGGTGCAACCGCTTCAACCGGCTTCTCGGCATGCGCCGCAACGGCTAATGCCCACGCCGCAACGGCGAATGAAGGAAACCGTAACGATGAAAGCATGGATCTAGTGTCTCTCTGTTTGATGCTGCGATAACTCATGCCCGGACCGCTCGCGGATGGGCGTTATCGTAGACGTTGAGCAATCGCTCGCGATCGACTTCGGTATAGATCTGCGTTGTCGAAAGCGAGGCGTGGCCGAGCAGTTCTTGGATTTGTCGTAAATCTGCGCCCGCAGATAAAAGGTGCGTCGCAAACGAGTGGCGAAGCGCGTGCGGTGTCGCTGTGTTAGGCAGGTTCAGCTCTAACCGTAATTTCTCCATCGCAAGTTGAATCAACCTCGGCGATAACGGCCCGCCACGTGCGCCAAGAAACAGCGGGCCGTTGGGCTCAAGTGGATACGGGCATAGCGCTATGTAGCGTTCGATTGCGATTGATACGACCGGCAGCACAGGTACCATCCGTTCCTTGCCGCCTTTGCCGGATATTCGCATGACATCGCGGCGTTGAACCGGCGCGTCTTTGGGCGTTAGGCTCAGGGCCTCGCTGATGCGCAAACCGGCACCGTAGAGCAGCAGCATGACCGCCACATCGCGTGCCGCGATCCAGTCTAGATCGCCAGCCATCGTTGGCGTCACAACCGCCGCCGCTGCTTCGACGTTCAACGGCTTCGGGACGGAATGCGGAATTTTCGGAAGCGCAACTTGCAGGACTGCGCGGTTCTTGACAGTATCTTCTGCTTCCAGCCAGCGGAAGAACATGCGCAGGGCTGAGAGTGTGCGCGCGAGTGAACGTGATACCGCGCCTTGTTTGCGCCGTGACGCCAGAAACGCGCGCACAGATTTGGCGTCAATAGCGGCCAGATCGCCAAGGCAGGGTGGGTGCCCACGGTGCATTTTGAGGAATGCCAGGAACTGCCGCAGATCACGCTCATATGCTTCCAGGGTTTTTGGGCTCTGGCCGCGCTCGTGGGTCAGGTGCGCAAACCAGGCGTCAATCGCGCGCTTGAGATCGTCGCCCAGCGGCAAGCCATCGCCTGACTCCAGAATATCGCTGATCGTCTCTGTCACTGCGCTTGCCTCGCTAACGAGCTGTAACTTCTAACTCAAACCGTTAACAGAAGCTTAAGGACCCGCGTCTGGCCTGCTTGGGGCAGCAAAGCTTGACAATCTGAAAGCCGCAACGAATCACGGCGCCGGCCCTTCAATGGTATCTCAATAGTTTACTGGCAAAGTGCATTTTTATTCAAATTGCCTGACGCTCCATATCCTCGCGTGAACGCTATTTGCGCGCAATTTTGCGCGTTAGAAAAGTATTCATTACGGGTACCGCATAACATTAGTAATGGAATAGTTTTCCGTGCAGGAAATATTTATGATTTTTTTTCGCACTCAAAGCTCACAAAGTCTCTTGCGCAATGGCTGCAAAGCCAATCAGCGGCAGCGTATTGCTGCCTGGCAGAGCCGGGCTGCAGCATTTGGCCAAGATAACTCCGGCGCCGTTGCGGTGATTCTTGGAATTGCAGCCGTTAGCTTGTTTATCTTCATTGGCGCCGCCGTTGATTATGGCCGCTGGCACAATGCGAAAACCCGCACCATGGCAGCGATCGACGCCGCAGCATTGGCAACTGGGCGCGCACTTCAAACCAATGGCGGAGACCAGGCCCAGGCGAAAGCAGTGGGTGAGCAGTATTTCGCCTCAGCGACAGCCAATCTACTCAAGGTCTCTGAAAAATACATTCAGCTGCAGTTCACCGACAATGGCACAGCCATTGTTGGCACAACCAAAGCCACGATCAACACGCCGTTCCTATCCTTGGCCGGCATCCACAATTTGCCACTCTTTGTTCAGGGCGACGTGAACGAAGCTGATATCACCAAGAGTGGGGCAGAATATGCCAAGGCAGTGCTTAACGTCGGCAGCAATTCGAAAACGAGCCTCGAGATCTCGCTGATGCTCGATATCACGGGATCGATGTGTGACGACAACAAAGGACCGTGCACATCGGGCACAAAAATGGATGCACTCAAAGCTGCAGCAACGGATCTTGTGCACATTGTCGTTTGGGACAACCAGGGTACTTATACCTCGCGCGTTGCCGTGGTGCCATTCTCTACGCGCGTTCGCCTTGCGACAGATGCTGCGGGCGGTCCGTTGATGAAATCGATCACCAATCTCGATGCCACGTGGTCTGGATGGTTCAACGACTGCAAGAGTGGTTATGGCGGCGGCGGCAGTGAGCATAATGGCGATTGGGTTTGTCACAGCTACGAATCCACAAACCACACAAACTGGAAAATCATGCCGTGTGTGGTTGATCGCACCGGCCCTCAAGAATTTACCGATGCCGCTCCCGGTCCTAACATGTGGCTGAACGCACACAGCGGCGATCGCATGGTTCTGAGCGCGGACAGCTCCGACACTCCAGCTTCGGCCAAGCTGGGGAAAGTCAAAACCGACCCCGCCGATAACTGGAACTATGACGATGCAGGGGATTGCGCAGATGTCAGTCCGCCAAACACAATCGTTCCTCTCACATCCGACAAGGCTGTGTTGACGCAAAAGATCACGGGCCTCGAAGCTTTTGGCGCCACGGGCGGCCAAGTGGGTACGGCTTTTTCTTGGTATATGCTGTCACCGCAGTGGGCCGGTATCTGGCCAGCATTGAGCACACCCGCGCCCTATAGCGATTTGGCCGTGGTCGGCCCGACGGGCGAGCCAAAACTCAAAAAGATTGCGATTCTAATGACCGACGGCAGCTATAACACCTACCGCGGCTGGAAAGAGCAGAACCAAGCGGCGGTTTCCCAGAACGCCAGGACCTTGTGCACCAACATGAAGGCCAAAGGTATCACCGTCTACACCGTGGGTTTCAATCTCGACGAATTGCCGGCTGGAGAAAAAACGGAAGCGATGAGCACGTTACAGTCGTGCAGCTCAAACCCGCAGTCGTTCTATAATACGTCGGACGCCGAGCAGATCAAACAGGCGTTCCGCGACATCGCGCTGAAAATCTCAACACTTGTCATCACGAATTGATCCCGGTTAATTGCCTGCACTTCCTACGCCGCATTGACAGACGCTACGGCCCGGTTTCTATCTGATGATGGGCTAGAAACCAGCGGGGCGCCGTGTCGGCAGATCTCAAATCCAGACCATGCGTCTGCTTCGATTGTGACAGCACATTATCGACGCTCGAAGGCATCGACGAACTCGCCGCTCGCGCTCACCTTGAGGCTGAGATCGCACCGCTGACAGCCGCCGCTATGGACGGGATGATGCCCATCGAAGCCATCTACGCGCGCCGTTTAAACCTGATCAAGCCAAACGCGGACAGCCTCGCATGGCTTGGGCACCGGTATATTGCAACACTCGTGCCCGGCGCGAGGGAAGCCGTGGCCATGCTGCAGAAAGCTCACCGCTCAGTTCATATTGTGAGTGGCGGATTGAAGCCATCGGTCCTCGTTCTGGCAACCGCCCTTGGCATTCCGGCGTCACACGTTGAAGCCGTCGATGTCTACTTTGACAAGGCTGGCAAATATACCGGCTTTGATGAGCAATCGCCTTTGACACGCGCAGACGGCAAGGCTCGCGTCGTTGAAGTTCTTGCCCGTAGCCATGGCCCCGTCGTCCTCGTTGGCGATGGGGTGACCGATATTGCGGCCCGAGCGGGCGGCGCCTTCGTGATTGGCTTTGGCGGGGTGGTGCGGCGCGAAGCTGTTGTTGGCGGCGCAGATATCTTTGCAGCCGGGCCGTCGTTAATGGCTGTGGCGCGCCTGATTTGCGGCTGATACCGATCAATACGGATTCAAAATGCGCGCACGTATCGTGCCTGGCAAATCCCGGATATCTTCGAGAACCGCCGCAGCATCCTCAACCGTGCCATCAGCATCCAGCACGACATAGCCGATAACTGGGTCAGTCTGCAAAAACTGGGTGGCGATATTGACATTGTGACGTGCGAAGACCTCGTTCAAGCGGCGCAGCTCGCCCGGAACGTTGCGATGCACTTGAATAAATCGAGTGCCATTCGGACGAGGCGGCAATTGCACTTGTGGAAAATTGACCGCGCCGTGTGTCGCCCCAATATCGGAATATTCGACGAGTTTGCGGGCCACTTCTCCGCCAATATTTTCCTGTGCTTCCTCGGTCGAGCCGCCGACGTGTGGCGTCAAAATAACATTCGGGATGTTTTGCAAGGGCGAGACAAACGGATCTTTGTTAGATGACGGCTCGACAGGAAAGACGTCAATCGCCGCACCCGCGATGTGCCCCGTTTTCAGGGCAGTGGCGAGGGCATCGATTTCGACAATGGTGCCGCGCGCATTGTTGATCAGAAAGGCGCCGGGCTTCATGAGCGCCAGCTGCCTGGCACCAATCATGTTTTGCGTCACTGGCGTTTCGGGCACATGCAGGGACACAACATCGGCGCGGGCGAGAAGCTCGGGTAAAGTATCGACGGCCTCGACGTTGCCGTGGCGCAGCTTATCCGAGGTGTCGAAATAAACGACCCGCATACCCATAGACTCGGCGAGCAGAGCGAGCTGGCTGCCGATATTGCCATAACCAACAATTCCCAGTGTCTTGCCGCGAATTTCATGCGAGCCGTTGGCGTCCTTCTGCCAGCCCCGCTCGTGGGCTGCCATAGATTTCGGAAAGATATTGCGGAATAGCATGATGATTTCAGCAATCGTCAACTCAGCGACGCTGCGTGTGTTGGAGAACGGCGCGTTGAAAACAGGAATACCCTTGGCGTTGGCGGCACCAAGATCAACTTGATTGGTGCCAACCGAGAAGCAGCCAATCGCGATCAGCCGGTCGGTGGCGCCGATAATTTCGCGCGTCAATTGCGTGCGCGAACGGATGCCGAGAATGCGGACATCCTGCAAGGCTTCAATGAGAGCCGGGCCATCAAGCGCCTTAGGCAAGCGGGCAATTTCGGCATAACCGTTGGATTCAAAGGCGCTGACGGCGGTGCCGGAGATACCTTCCAACAGCAACACCTTGATCTTATTTTTCGGTAACGACGGATTGCGGATTTTGGTCATGGGATCCGTGTTTGTTGGCGGCGTCTGAGATGCTGGATTGGAGGTGCGCCGAACCCTCATCGAGATCAATTCGTCAAAGGTGCCATGCAGCTAAGTATTGCCCGCTCGTGGCCTATATGACCTTGCCGGGATTCAGAATTCCCTTGGGATCGAGCGCATGTTTTATACTTCGCATCATCTCAAGCTCGATGGGGCTTTTGAAGAGTGTCAACTCGTCGCGTTTCAATTGCCCAATGCCATGCTCGGCGGAAATCGAGCCATCCATCTCGGCCACAAGTGTGTGAATCGCACGCGACATGTCATGCCATTTGGCGAGGTAGGCAGCGCGGTCCATGCCAACGGGTTGCGAGACGTTGTAGTGCACATTGCCGTCGCCAAAATGCCCAAACGGTACGGGCCGCGCGCCTGGGCACACCTTCTCCACCACGTGCGCGGCACGCTGCAAAAACTCCGGAATGCGGGCTATTGGCAGCGAAACATCGTGCTTGATGCTTCCTCCTGCGCCCTTCTGCGCTTCGGATAGACTCTCGCGCAGTTTCCAGAAATCGCGCGACTGTTGCAGCGAGCTGGCCAACGTCGCGTCGAGGATCGTGCCGTCCTCGCTGGCCGCAACCAGCATCTGCTCCATTTGGTAGCTCGCCCGGCCGCCGGTTTCGCCGCTTGAGAGTTCGATCAGCGCATAACAGGGGTAACAACTTGAAAAAGGATCGCGCGTGCCCGGCATGTGTGAGAGTGCAAATTGTAGCGCGGTCTCGGACCAGAATTCGAACGTCGTGAGGCCGCTACCGGCGCAATCCTCAGCGCGCCGGAATAATTTAAGAGCGTGCTCGGGGCTTTCAAGCGCTACAACAGCTGTCGCTTGTTCAGCCGGGCGCGGAAAAAGTTTCAAGCTAGCTGCCGTGATGACGCCTAGCGTGCCCTCCGAGCCGATGAAAAGATCGCGCAGATCGTAGCCGGCATTGTCTTTTTTGAGCGTTCTGAGGCCGTTCCAAATCTCGCCATTGGCGAGCACGACTTCAAGACCAAGTGTTAGATTGCGGGCGTTGCCATATGCCAGCACAGCTGTGCCGCCCGCGTTCGCGCCCAACACGCCGCCGATCTGGCAGCTGCCCTCGGAAGCTAAGCTCAGCGGAAACAGCCGCCCGGCATTTTCCGCGATCTGTTGGGCCTCAAGAAGCGTCACGCCCGCCTCCAGCGTGAACGTGCCGCCAGCCGTGTCGATATTGCGAACTTTTTTGAGGCGCGATACCGACAGCACGATTTCATTGCCCGCGGTCGATGGAATTTGCCCACCCACAAGCCCAGTGTTACCCGCCTGCGGGACTATCGCCACGCCCTCAGCATTGGCGAGGGCGAGAATCCGGGAGACTTCCTCCGTCGAGCCCGGCCGCAGCACAACCGGCGTCTTGCCCACATACAGATCGCGCCACTCCCGCAGGTACGCGGCCTGGTCTTCCGCGCGCGTTAACGCATTCGCCGTGCCGACAATTTCAGCAAAGCGCAGGATGAGGGCAGATGTCAAAGTTTTCAGCGTCAATGGCGTCTCACGTCCTTAACCAAGCGCTTAGTTACCAAGCTCGGGGCACAATTGCCCCAAACTCCAGTTTGCCACAGCCGGAAGGGGCGGGGATAACTTTTGTCTTGCCGGAGGCGAGCAAGATTAAAGGCGTGAGAAAATAGGGG
>JAYTQI010000074.1:0-5211 GCA_043746825.1 Hyphomicrobium sp.
CGCCCTACTTCCCAATGCAAAACCTTGAAAACACCTGATCGAGGATGTCCTCGACATCGACGCGGCCGGTGATGCGCCCCAGCGCGTGGGCGGCGAGGCGAAGGTCTTCGGCGCGCAATTCGGTGTGGGTCGCGTCGCCGCTCAGGAAAGCGTCGAGGCTCAATGCGCAGCTTTCTAGCAAATGGCGATGCCGGACTTGGGTGAGAGCGGGTTCATCGTGCGCGCCAATGCGGTCGCGCGCCGCGTCTGTGATCGCTGAGATCAACGCCTCCATCCCAGCGCCGGTTTTGGTGGAGATGGGGACTTCTCCCTCTCCCCATGCCGCTGCACTTGGCATGGGGAGAGGGTTGGGGTGAGGGGCGGCAACAGCATCGAACAAGCGGTCGCCACTCACCCCGGCCCTCTCCCCAAGGGGAGAGGGAGAAGTCAAATCCATCTTGGTCGCGACTCGAAGGAAAGTTTCACGTGAAATGTCAACGGGGATCGCCTCATCAGATGCGCCCGGCTCTGACAACCACAACACCAGATCGGCGGCGCGCGCCGTTGCCAGCGAGCGTTTGATTCCTTCGCTCTCAATCGCCCCTTCAGACAAGCGAATGCCGGCCGTGTCCGACACGATCACTGGCAGACCACCGAGATCGAGCCGGACTTCGATAACATCGCGCGTCGTGCCAGCCTCCTCGGAAACGATCGCGGCTTCGCGCTTGGCGAGCGCATTCAACAAGCTCGATTTGCCGGCGTTGGGCGCACCGAGCAGGGCGACGCGAAAACCGTCGCGCAAAATCTCGCCGCGATGCTTATCGTCGAGATGGTGGCGGATGGCTGACATGAGCGGCATCGCCTGCTCGCGCGCTTGTGTGAAGGCCTTGTCGGACACATCCGCTTCGTCCGAGAAATCTAACGCCGCCTCGGCCAGCGCCGATATCTCGATGAGCTGGCCCCGCCAGCCTTCATAGAGTTTCGACAGCGCCCCGCCCGCCTGCGCCAAAGCCTGGCGGCGCTGGCCCTCGGTCTCGGCATCCACCAAATCAGCGAGGCCCTCGACTTCCACGAGGTCGAGCTTGCCATTCTCAAAGGCGCGGCGGGCAAACTCCCCGGCCTCGGCTGGGCGGCATCCGGGCATTAGCGCCAGGGCTTCCAGCACCGCTTTGATCACCGCCCGGCCGCCGTGGACCTGGAGTTCAGCAAGGTCCTCAGCCGTTTCGCTGCGCGCAGCTTCGAAGAAAATCACGACCGCCTTGTCGAGAGCCTCGCCGGTTTCAGGGTGCCGGATGGTGCGAAAGCAGGCTACGCGCGGTTTGCCCATTGGCGCCGCCATCCGGGCCACGACCTGGCGCGCCGCCGGGCCAGAGACCCGTATGACAGCAATCCCGGCCCGCCCGGGTCCGCTTGAAAGCGCAAAAATAGTGGAGGCGTCGTGCATAGCCTTCGCGTAGCCGGAGATGAGGAAGGCGGCAAGGCGTAGTCGAGGTGACGCTTAAGTTGAAACCAAACCCAGACCGAATTATGCTTGTGAAATGGCTCAGCCCGCTAAGCAAAAACTGCGCGTCGCAAGTTTTTCCATATCCCTCGACGGCTATGGCGCAGGGCCACATCAGGACATCAAAAATCCGCTCGGTATTAACGGAACGCGCCTGCACGAATGGGCCTTCTCGACCCGTACAATCCAGAAGAAAGTTTTCGGCAACGACGGCGGTGCGACCGGCATTGATGACGACTTCGCCGCGCGCAGCTTCAAGAACGTCGGCGCTTGGATTCTCGGCCGCAACATGTTCGGCCCGGTTCGCGGACCATGGCCCGACAACTCGTGGAAGGGTTGGTGGGGCGACACGCCACCGTACCAGGTGCCGGTTTTCGTGCTGACACATTACCCGCGCGAATCCTTCACCATGAACGGCGGCACGACGTTTCATTTCGTCACTAGCGGCATCCATGCGGCACTAGAGCGGGCGATGGACGCCGCACAAGGTCAAGACGTCCGGCTAGGCGGAGGTGTCGCCACCATTCAGGAATATCTGCGCGCGGGCTTAGTGGATGAATTACATCTGGCCTATGCACCTGTGCTTCTCGGTGCTGGCGAACTGCTTTTTGCTGGTCTCGATATGGCCAAGCTCGGATATCAGTGCGCAGAACACGTTGCAACTCCAAACGCCACGCATGTGGTTTTGACGAAACAGGCGTAGGCCTTATCCATCCTCCACTTAGTGCACGCAGTTCCGCGCAAACTGATTGATCATACATGACCTCAAATCGCCTCGCCCAGGAAACCAGCCCGTACCTGCTCCAGCACAAGGATAACCCGGTGCATTGGTGGGCGTGGGGGCCGGAGGCTTTGGCGGAAGCAAAGAAGACAGGCAAACCAATCTTGCTCTCGGTTGGCTACGCCGCCTGCCACTGGTGCCACGTCATGGCGCACGAGAGTTTCGAAGATGAGCCAACCGCGCAACTCATGAACGACCTCTTCGTCAACATCAAAGTCGATCGCGAGGAGCGCCCCGACATCGACGCTCTCTACATGAGCGCCTTGATGCGTTTCAACGAGCAAGGCGGCTGGCCGCTGACCATGTTTCTCGATAGCGAGGCCCGGCCATTTTGGGGCGGTACGTATTTTCCAAAACAGTCGCAGTATGGCCGGCCAGCCTTTGCGACCGTGCTGTTGCAGATCGCGCAGGTTTTTCAGAACGAGCCTGACAAAGTCCAAGCCAACGCCGAGCGCATCATGTTGGATTTGAGCCAGCGCTCAGGCCCGGGCGACGGCCGCACGCTCAGTGATCTCGCCGTTCGCGACCTGACAGCAAAACTCGCCCGCGCTGTTGACCCTAAACACGGCGGCTTAAGCGGCGCACCGAAATTCCCGCAATGGAATGTGTTCTGGCTGTTGTGGCGGGCTGCGATGCGCTTCGATGACGACGCTTGTAAGAAAGCCGTCATCACCACGCTGCGAAACATCTGCCAGGGCGGCATTTACGATCACGTTGGCGGCGGATTTTCGCGCTATTCGGTCGATGAAGTCTGGCTCGTCCCGCACTTTGAAAAAATGCTCTACGACAACGCGCTTTTGATCGATCTCATGACCGAGGTCTGGCGCGAAACCCAAGACCCGCTTCTCCTTCACCGCGTCCGCGAAACCGTTGGCTGGTTGGAACGTGAAATGATCGCGGAAAGTGGCGGCTTTGCAGCGTCGCTTGATGCTGATAGCGAGGGCGAAGAGGGAAAGTTTTACGTCTGGAGCGATGCGGAGATCGCCGAGGTTTTAGGCTCGGATGACGCGGCGTTTTTCTCTCAAGTCTATGGCGTGACCGATGATGGCAACTTCGAAGGACACACGATTCTCAATCGCTTGGATAGTTTGGAGATGTTGAGTGAGGCGGAGGAAGTCCGCCTCTCACAATTGCGCTGCAAGTTGTTTGGCCGCCGCGCTACGCGCATCCGTCCCGGTTGGGATGATAAAGTTCTCGCCGATTGGAACGGCTTGATGATCGCAGCACTGTCGCGCGCGGCCGTGGTGTTTGAAAAGCCCGAGTGGCTGGCGATGTCAGAGCGCGCCTTCGATTGCATCGCGTCCCGCATGACGCAAGCTAACGGCCGCCTTTGGCATTCTTATCGCACTGGCAAAACCAAGGCGCCGGCAACCGCATCGGATTACGCCAACATGACCTGGGCGGCGTTGCGTTTGCATCAGGCCACGGGCAAGGCCGCCTACATCGATCATGCAAAAAAATGGACGGATATTCTCAATCGCCATCACTGGGACGAAGAGGCTGGCGGCTATTGCACTGCCGCCGATGATACAGTCGATGTCGTCGTGCGGATGCGCCCCGCCCACGACGACGCCGTGCCCAACGCCAACGCCATCCAGCTTTCAAACCTGGCCGGGCTTTGGGCTTTGACTGGAGACGCCACATACGAAAAACGCGCCCGCGGCCTCTACAACTCTTTTCAGCCTGAATTGGCTAAGGCACCTGTCGGCCATTGCGGGTTGATTGCGGCGGGTCTTGATCTCGAAGGGCCCGTTCAAATTGTTTTGAGCGGATCTGACACTGCCTCTGCTGCGGCCTTGCGGCACACGTTGCATGGTAAGTCCATACCGGGTGCACTTGAGTATTATGGCAGTGCCGGTACCAGTGGCTTGCTGCCGGTTGCGATCATGGCCAAACTCGGAGCACACGGGAAATCAATGGCTTACGTGTGTTCTGGTCCAGTGTGCGGACTGCCCGTCGATGAACCGGAAGCGCTTAAGTTGCGACTGATCGAAGTCCGAGGCTCAAAGTAAACGCGAGCAGTGGACTTTACCGCGTTGAAAGGTCTCATATTTTATTGGCTGGGCTGAGCCGGGTGACTGTGGTTCAATAACTGTCACCAAGGAGTGGTTGATGAGTTGGGTGCGTAATACCGTTCGCTATGGCTACGTGCCCTTCATGATGCTGGGGCTGACCAGCATCGCCTATTGGGTCGTCGTCAACGGCTATTCCTATTTCTGGCTGGCACCACTTTTAGCGCTCGCCTACGCCTCGGCCTTTGCAGCCGAGCGCATCGCGCCGTTCTATGCCGAGTGGAACGAACACGACGGTCACGGTGACACCAAGGTCAATCTCCTCCACACCCTCATCTACGAACTTTCTAGCATCAATGGCGTGCTGCTGATCCCAGTAATTTGCTGGTTGTTCCCGTTTCAAGGTCTTTGGCCACTGGCTTGGCCGATGTGGGCGCAGGTAGGGCTCGCCTTCCTGGCCGCCGATTTCGCGTTCATGATGATGCATTACCTCAGCCACCGGCTGCCGGCGCTATGGCGTCTGCATGCCGTGCATCACGGTGTTGGCCGGATCTACGGCTTTAACGGCGTCATCCGTCATCCGCTGCACCAGAGCATCGATATGGTCGTTGGCAATGCGCCGCTGGTGATCATGGGTATGCCGGTACCCGTCGCGATTGTGCTCGGGTTTCTAATCTCAATGACTTTGATTGTGCAGCACTCGAATGTTGACGCGCGCTTAGGTCCGTTCGAGGGGCATCTCTCGATTGGGCGCATTCATCATCTGCATCACGTCAACTGGGGCACCGAGGGCGATTGCAATTTCGGCCTGCTGCTGACGTGGTGGGACAAAATGATTGGCACCTATGCGGCTAAGCCGTCGCGCCCGATTACGGCTGGCGACATGGGCGTCGATGAGCTGCCGAATTTCCCGAAGTCCTATCTCGAGCAGCTATTGC
>JAYTQI010000075.1:0-2368 GCA_043746825.1 Hyphomicrobium sp.
TATGCCAACGTCCAGGCCTACCAAAATCGCCGTCCCCTTACGGCAATTTAATCATGGTTACGGACGAATGATCCCTCAAACCGCCTTGCGGGCGCTGTCCAATCCATAGAGAATATAAACTTAGACTTTAGATAAGGATCTTTGACGATGCGGCGCTTGCAGGCAATCGTGTTTGGTTTGGGACTTGTACTTGCAGCGTCGCTCGCGATGGCGCGTACCCCCAATTTGGCTGCGGAATGGAACGGCGCTGAGATCAACTGGCGCGATGTCAAATCCGGCATTTACGAATCTTCGAAGACCAACAAGCCGGTCATCATGGTCTTTCACGCTTCGTGGTGCGGCTACTGCAAGAAGTACCGCGCGGTCTTCAAAGACCCAGGCGTGGTCGAAGCCTCGAAAGACTTCGTCATGATCCTGGTCGATGCCGACACCGACCGCTCAACCAATGGCGCATTCTCGCCCGATGGCACCTATGTGCCGCGCACCATCTTTATCGACGCTCTAGGCGAGGTTCTCACCAAGTATCACGGTAATACCGATCCCGAGCATCCCCACACCATCGACATTTCGAATCCTGCCGAGTTACGCGCCCTGATGAACAAGGCGCGCTCAGAATTGAGTTCGGGCTCAGCGCCATCCGTAATCCCCGAAAACAAGACCTGACAAGCCTCCAGTTCAGCCGAGCGCCCTTGCCGCCCCGTTCCCCGCAGGACGGGCCTGAGGGCGGCCAAAACGTCTGCGATTGCATGGCCCTAGAGAAGCAGCCATAAGGGGCGCCCGGGCAGGCCTAAAATTAGCGGACGTGGTGGAACCGGTAGACACACAGGACTTAAAATCCTGAGTTCGAAAGAGCGTGAGGGTTCGAGTCCCTCCGTCCGCACCAACACAGCCCAGGCATGCCAGGCGATGTAAACCTCTTAAGCCTCGCATCTACCGCAGATGATCCGCAGCCGCCGTTTGCTGCCCTGCACAATGCAGGCGCGCGGTCACGAGTGAAATGCGAACAATAAAGTCCTAGAACAAATCACAGCCGCTCAACTATAAGGCTTGGCTTGAGCGTCTAAATTGACAAAACATGGTTTTGCCGAACTGGCACTGGCTCGCGGGTTACAGTCAGCTCTGGGGAAGACGGCAATAAGGGGAGGATACGGTGAGATGAGCATCGACAATCAAATCATGGTGGACCGGATCAAGAACGATCCGCAGTTTCACGACCTCGTACGCAAGCGCACGGCCTTTGCCTGGATCTTGTCGCTTTTGATGATCCTGATTTATTTTGGCTTTGTCCTAACCGTCGCCTTTAACAAAGAGATTCTCGGAAAGTCGTTATTGGGCGGCGTGACGACGGTTGGAATTCCGGTTGGCCTTGGCGTCATTCTTTCTGCGTTGGTGCTAACCGGCATTTACGTGGTGCGCGCGAACTCGGCTTTTGATCACTTGACTAAAAACATTGTCGATAAGGTGAAACAGTGATGCGCGCTTCCTCATTCGCGAAATTCGCGGCGATAACGCTGGCGCTGGCGGGCCTTGCAACTCCGGCCTTGGCTGATAGCGTTGCAGTTGCCGGCAAATCCGCGCTCAACTACGAAGCCATCGCCATGTTTGGCGTCTTTGTTTTGCTGACACTCGGTATCACCAAGTGGGCTGCTAATCGCACCAAGTCGGCGTCAGACTTTTACGCGGCAGGCGGCGGCATCACGGGCTTTCAGAACGGCCTTGCGATTGCGGGCGATTACATGTCCGCCGCATCGTTTCTTGGTATTTCAGGCCTGGTTTTTGCGAACGGCTATGATGGACTGATCTACTCGGTCGGCTGGCTCGTTGGCTGGCCGATTGTCCTATTTCTTATTGCCGAGCGCCTGCGCAATCTAGGTAAATACACCTTTGCCGACGTCGCCGCGTTCCGTCTCGACGCAACGCCAATCCGCATTTTGTCAGCCATTGGTACACTGGTGGTTGTCGCGTTCTATCTGATCGCGCAGATGGTTGGCGCGGGTAAGCTCATTCAGTTGCTGTTTGGCCTCGATTACATCTTTGCCGTGGTGCTCGTCGGCTGCTTGATGATCCTCTACGTGGCGTTTGGCGGGATGGTGGCAACCACCTGGGTGCAGATCATCAAGGCCTGCATGCTGCTGGGCGGCGCGACTGTCATGGCCTTTCTGGTGATGTCTAAGTATAATTTTTCGCCGGAAGCCTTATTCAAAAAGGCAACTGAAGTGCATCCCAAGGGCGGGGCCATCATGGCGCCTGGCGCCCTCATCAAAGACCCAATATCGACAATCTCACTTGGGCTGGCTTTGATGTTCGGCACCGCCGGTTTGCCGCATATTCTGATGCGGTTCTTCACCGTGCCCGATGCTAAAGCTGC
>JAYTQI010000076.1:0-2362 GCA_043746825.1 Hyphomicrobium sp.
ACTCTCGTAGTAAGAGAGCCCCGAGAATCCGAGCGCCACGGCTGACATCGCGGTCGCGAACAACCCGCCGTGACTGCCATGCTCGACGGCTTCAGACGCACCCATACCGCCGCTGTGCCGGCCTTGTGAACGCAATGCCATAAACGATACCCCCCGAACATAAGGCTCCCCGGGGCTAGAAGCACGGCGCATTGCGGCGAAGGTTGGGCACTGTGTTCCAATCCCTCAATTGCGGTTAGCGGGCCGCCTTAGCGCCGTCTTTACCGCTGCCGCCGAGTACGCCGCTTTTGCCGAAATAGCTGCTCCAAGCGAACCAATAGGCGATGTGTCCGGGTAGCCGTGCCAAGGTTTTTCCCTGAGGGCCAACCAATGCATCTTCGGTGACGGCCCATACGTCGCCTCCCTGATTAACGCTATCTGCGGTCGTGCCTTTTTCAAAAATCAGAGCTTCTGACCGGTATGCGCGCACGGTCCGCGCCGCCGCATCTCCGATCATCACGATGTCAACAACACCTGCCCGGTCATTGATAACTGCTCCACCCGTGAACAGTGACAGCGGCCAGGCAGCTTCGTTTCCTGAAGACCTGAGCGCAAACACGTAGTCTTTTTGTTTTAAGCGCGTTTCATCGACATTGGTCGGGAACATCAGGCCATCACTGGCAAAATACGATCCGTAAGCTGCGCCGCTTCCATAGTCGCGCTTGTATCCAGTCTCCAACGCCAGGACTTTACTGTCCGCATGCCGTGCTTTCCAATCGCCCCACGGCGTAATGACCACGGCCCGCGTTTTGAGTTCGATGCCTGATCCTGTAAGCGGGCCAACAACCGGACGGCCGGTGAATTGATTCCACAATGAGTGCGTTGCAGAATCGTACATCAGCTTGTTAGAGCGGAATAGAAAGCCACTGGAGCCGAAGACGAATGGCGCGGCTTGTCCTGTTACAGCTGTTTCAAACAAAATGCCGGAACCGCATAATGTGCAATACGCCAGACTGACGGGCACGCCGCCAATGACATCGTTGAACATCTCATGCCAATCGAGAATGCGCAGCGGATAAGCGCGCACATCGCCATTGATTGAAATGCCGAACACGAGATCACTGTCTTTGAGATACGTGGCGTCGCTGGCGGCTATCAGCTTGGGATTGGTCAACGCAGGAATGCCGTCCTTGATGACGCCACCCCAGGTGATTTCTTCCAGGCGGATGTCATGTTTTTGTCCGCCACTGAGAAACTCTTCAAAATTCGGGTCAATCAATTGGAATATACGCGCCTGCAGCCTCGCGAACCCAGGTATAGTTCCCGTCTCGGGGTGCGCTTCTTGCCAGCGCATCCAATCGTCCCATTCCTCGCCAGCATCTTCCCCAGTGAGTTTTTGCAATGCGGCGCGCAATGCCGCGCTGCTGTTGCCGCCCGAAAAGCGCAATGCAAGCACGAGGATCGGCACTGCGTCTTTGCGGCCACTTGCAGCTAACGCGGCGATGACAGCATCGCGTTGCCCGGGAGGGCCAGAAAATAATGAAAAGGCGCGCTCAGAAAGTGTTTCCGCGTCTTGCTTCGCGGCATCCGGCGGCAAAGCATTGGCGGCCCGCACAGGCCCGAGCAGAGCGAGCCACACGAACAACCCAATCATCCATCGGGACATGAGATCCTCCTGGAAGCAGTTCGCGATAAAAAGCACCGGCGTTACCGGCAAAACAAAGTTCTTTGACAACAGCACAACGGCCCGGCAATCGACGTCACCGGGCCGCTGTGCAAGATTGATTTCTTAACCGTGTGCGGTCGAACCGCCCTTGGCCATGCACTTGCTCTTCTTCATCATCGACATGCCGAGGCCCTTGCAGGCGTTTTTGCCCTTGCATGCATTGCCGACAGTCTTGCATGAGCCATTGCCCTTACAGGCATTGAGCCCGAAGCATTTGACGTTGTAATCGGTCGCGGCCTGGGCAACTGGCACGACGGCGTTGGCAAGCAAAACTGCAGCGGCGGCGGCGATAACTGCGCCTGATTTCGTTGAGATTTTCATGAGTTCCTCCAAAGCGATTGATCTTGAGCCCAGCCGAGGTGACACGGTGCCCAGACCTCGACAGAGGTTTTGATTCCAGGGCGCCTATCGAGAGCTACGCGGCTCGCGCAGCAAACGTTTCAACGGCTCCGGAAATTGCCGGTTTAAGTTGCACCCAAAAAAGATTGTAACAAAATCGCCGCCAGGCACGACTACACTACTTGGCCAATTCCTCTTTCACCTTCTGCGCCAGCTGCGGCAGCGAGAACGGCTTTGGCAGAAACGCAAAGTCATCTGATCCGAGGCTTTCACGGAAGGCTTCGTTGGGATAGCCCGAAACGAAAATCACCTTGATCG
>JAYTQI010000077.1:0-5172 GCA_043746825.1 Hyphomicrobium sp.
GCGCCGATATTCAAATGCAGTTTGACGAATGCCTTGAACTCCCCGCCGAGCCCAAAGAGGTGATCCGGGCGATGGAATTGTCGTTGCGCTGGGCCGAGCGGTCGCAAAAGGCGTTTGAAACGTATTCGAGCCCCGGCCAAGCGCTATTTGGCATCGTACAAGGCGGCATTGACGCGGATATCCGGCGGCGCTCAGCGGAAGCCCTGGTTGCCATGAATTTCCCGGGCTACGCCATTGGCGGTCTTGCCGTTGGCGAGGGTCACGCGGTTATGGTGCAGACGCTGGAAGCAACCTTGCCAAGCCTTCCCGAACTCAAGCCGCGCTATCTCATGGGCGTCGGCACGCCGCTGGATTTGATCGAGAGCGTGGCGCGCGGCATCGATATGTTCGATTGCGTCATGCCAACGCGCAATGGCCGCCACGGCTACGCCTTCACCTGGGATGGCACGCTCAATATGCGCAATGCCAAGCACGCCGAAGATACAGCGCCCATTGATGCCTTGAGTTCGTGCCCAGCCGCGCGCGATTATTCCCGCGCTTATATTCATCATCTCACCAAATCTGGCGAGATGCTGGGCGCGATGCTGCTGTCATGGGTCAACACCGCGTTCTATCAGGACTTGATGAGCGCCATGCGCTTGGCGATCTCGGAGGGACGGTTTGCGCGCTGGGCGGAAGAGACCAAGGCGCGGATGGCCCGCAAGGGCGAGGCGGCGTGATGGGGCGAGGGAGGAACGCGGCGCTATTCGCAGTTTTAATTGCGAGCATTATATTTGGCGCTTACGCAGAAGCCGGCGAAGCAAAAAAATTTCCCCCGAACATTGCCCAAATCACCCACGGTTCTGAGATCACCGCCGCAAGCGTTGGGCCGGAGGCGGCGGGTTATGCGGCGCTCAAGACCTACGACGGCGGCGTCATTAAGGATGGCGGCAGTTACGCGTTCGCCAAAGACATCGCAGGCTCGGCAACTTACGATGGCTTCAAGGTCAACGGCCCGCATGTGCTGATCGAAGGCGCGGCGTTTACAAAATCTCTCGATATCTCTACCTCGCGCCCCGTGGTGATGCGCGGCGTATCGGTGCGGGTTGAGCGCGCGAGCCCGTGGGCCGTCCTCGTGCGCCCGGGCGCGGGGCCATTTTTGTTTTTGTGGTCGGACGCAGGGGCCGCTTCAACAGACGGTGCGCCGCATGACCGCAGTCACGCCATGTCCGGCGCGCTTCAAGTGCGAAGCGCCAAAGCCGTCGTTTTCAGAAGTCACATCTCCAAGACCAGTGACGGCATTGACGTCAGCGGCACAGGTGCGCTGGTGCAGGAGAACCTGATCGATGACCTCACAGCCTGGGACGGCGATCATAACGATGGCATTCAGCTGGCAGGTGACGAACCCAATATCGCAATCATACGAAATAAAATTCTCAACCCCAATCCGCAGACCAGCTGCGTTTATATCTTGGGCAAAGGCGTCACGTTGGATGGCAACTATTTCGGCGGTGGCGGCTGGACGATCTACGGCGGCGGAAAAAGCAATGGCCACGCCGGGCCCAGTTCTAGGCGCATAAGGGCAGCGAACAACATATTCGGGCGCGCGTATTTCCCAAAGAGCGGCCACTTTGGGCCACTCGCGTACTGGGACACGTCGCCGGAGCTTGGAAATCAGTGGCGCGGCAACCGCTTCGAGGACGGCCAGCCCGTCAACCCTTAAGCTGGTTGCGCGTGACTTGCTCACGATGCACGAGATAGAGCCCCGAGGCGATCACAACGCTCGAGCCCAACAGTGTCCAATGATCCGGGACATCGCCAAACACTAGATAGCCAAGCCCCATCATGCTGATCAACTGGAAGTATAAAAACGGCGTGACGGTTGAAGCCGGCGCCAAGCGGTAGGCGTGGATGAAAATAAAATGCCCGAGCCCGCCAAAGGCTCCAAGGCTTAACAGCTGCAGCCACTGCAACGCGCCATCCGGCCACACCCACTGCGCGAACGCGATGGGCGCGCCGCCTACGACACCCACAAGCAGGGCGTAAAACAGCGTCACCAGTGGTGGATCAAAGGTTGAGAGTTTGCGCGTCAGCAGCATGAAGATGGCATAGGCCAACATGGCGCCGAAGGAATAGGCAAACGCAGGATGGACCTCAGTGAATCCTGGCCGCACCACAATCAAAATGCCGATGAAGCCCGCGACTATCGCGAGCGCGCGCCGCCAGCCCACCCACTCGCCGAGATAGGGCCCAGCCAACGCCGCCACCACGAGCGGCGCTAAAAATACAATCGAGACAGTTTGGTCAAGGCGCAGATATTTGACGGCGAGGAAATTGCCGGTTGTCGTGGCGGCCATCATCACAGAGCGTGCCAGCTGCAGAGCAAGCTTGTTGGTCTTGAGGAGCGTTGGCAAAGTCATAGGACCGAGGATCGCGGCCATGAGCAAAACTTGGCCAGCGAAACGCATCCATACAACTTGCGCGGTCGGTAAGCTGGAATGAGTCACCACATATTTGGCCGAACAGTCGAGGCAGGAAAACAGCGTCACGGCCAGGCACATCAGGGCAATGGCCTTGAGCCGGTCGGAGCCAGCTGTTTCCAAGGCGCGCGCAGGGGTGTCGGTCATGAATGCGCGCTCGATCTTGGTGGAGGTGCAATTGGCGATGGACGTGCGCGGTATATAGCCGATTTGGCCCGCCCATGCTGTTCGCCGCAAGCATGACTCCTATGCGGCAGGAAAGTTGCGGCCCGCCCGTCCGGGTTAGCCGATGCTCCGTGTACAAGCGTTAGCCGGGGAGGGCACGGCGACTAAGCCCCAACCGTGAACTTAAATTTTCTTGTAAAATGGGCCAGATTTGGCCCCGTGACCTTTGGCGCAGGCGAGGCTGGGGATGCCCGGCTTGCAACTGGCCCAAAAGCCGTTTAAGCGCTCCCCCTTGGGGGCCCGTAGCTCAGTGGTAGAGCATCTGACTTTTAATCAGAGGGTCGTCGGTTCGATCCCGACCGGGCTCACCAAAGGACTCAAGGGGTTGAGACAGCCCGAACGCCAATCGAAAGTCTGGCTTGGCAGTGCCGGGCTAAGCAACGGCGCATGTGGCACCATCCTCCTTATCCCGTCGCGAAGCTCATCTGGTAGCCATAGTATGCGGCTGCAGCGACCAGCGCCGGAATGGCCGCGACATGGAGCATCTGGTATGCCCGCTCCCGGCCCTTGCTGGCGCCAACGATCGGACTGACACGCAGAATTGAAATCCCGATAATGATACTGAGGATCATGTAGGCGAATACGAAGCCGCGGTCCGACAGGGTTGCGGTATCGGAATCCAGTTTTGGCAGCGACAGGTAAAGCGCGACGGATGAGAGCAGCGCGGTCACCTGGATCGTCACGATGGCTTCGAAGTGGTGGCGGGGAATAAAGACCGAAAGATAGGCGACGAAGAGAATGAAGCCAAGCGGCACCGCCACCCGCAATAAGTAATCCGTCGTCTGGCGCTGCATGACCCACACGAAACTCGTCTTGTAGAACGGCACGACACTCGGCTCATGGGTGTAGGCGTCAACTATAGGCACGATATTCTGATCGTATCCGACATATTGGCCTTTTGGTTCCCAGCCGTCCGCGATGACGGTCTTGTCGCGCAAGTCCAGCGGCGGCGGCTGGATGATAAACGGCGTCTCACCACTTTTTGGCTGAATATCGATGGAGAAACGTTGCGTATCGAAGGGGTAGTTGACGAGTTCCGGATCAAAGAGGAACCGGCCCGACACCTTGTAGATTTTCATGCTCTCGGGATAGGCGGCGCTTTTTCCGCCCGGGTGAATGACCTCGGTCAGGATTTGACGGCCACCGCCCGACTGCGCCTCCAAATACGCGTTGGCGAATTCAATTTTATCGATGGACGCGCCGTCGTTATCGCGCATCGAGAGATAGAATTCGGCGAAGAATGTTTTTTGGTTTTCGTCCACCCGGTAGGCCTTGATGAGGTCGACATCGACATACAGCGTTTCCATCTGCCGCAGCGTTCCGTCTTTGGAGCGGACAAATTGGAACGGCGCGAGCTGCGTCCGCCCTAAACCTTGCGGTAGGATGATGATAAACGGATCACGGGCTGCGGTCCGGGAGTGCGCCACAAACGACCAGTTGCCGAACGCGCTTTTAAAGCTGCCCCGGCCCGCCTGATAGGTGGTGGAGAGTGCTTTCAGGATTTGAGCACGCAGGCGCGTGATATCCGTGCTCCTGTCCGGCGTTCGAGCCGTGGACGCAATGATCCCGACCATATCGGCATACTGGCTGCCAACGGTAATGGCGCGCATATTCGCACTGTTGAATGGGTCCACGACGTTGGTTTCTGGATGGGGCTTGCACTTGCCGTCGGCCCAGCCAGACGCTGCCGGGATCTTTTGACCTTCAAAAATCCAGGATGGGGCGCTGGCTGGGGAGATCAGCCGTTTCAAGCGGTTATTGTAGACTTCGGGCGGATTGTCCCACGCCAAGCTGTAGATTGCATTGGGATAGCTGTTTGTGATGTCAGCAGGCAATGTGTCGATGCGGCCGCCTATGAAGAGGGCTGGCGTTGTCTTTGCGTCCACCAATTCTTTCATCACGGCTGGAACGTTGTCGCCGCCAATAATGAGGTAGAGCAAATCAGGCTGCTTGGTTTTCATCTCTGCGACAGCCGCTGAGATATCGTTGGTATTGATTTTGTTCTCGGTCGCGGCGACTCGCAAATCGGCGACAAGGCCGCCATCTCCAAGCTGGGACTTTAATCCATCGCCAATGGCAACACTGCCTATGACATCGCGCAGTCCGAAGAAAGCCGGACGCTCAAATCCGAGATGGCGGGTGAATTTCGCCATGACCGGGATACTGTCGTCGTCTTGCGAGGCCCGCGTCGTGTAGACCGTGGGAAATGCTGCAAAGATCTTGTTGACGGAAATGTCCGAGAGAAATGGTATCTGGCTGTTCTTGATCTCGTTGCTGAGCGCTTCAAACGCAATTTTGGCGCGCGTGGATCCTGGCATGCCAATCATGGCGAGTGTGGTTGGTTCCAAAAGCGCGGTGCGCAAGTTCTCGATAGTCTTTTTTTCATCGCGCGCGTCGTCGAATAGCGTGACCTTGATGGGCCGGCCCGAAACGCCGCCGCGGCTGTTGATTTTGTCCTGCTCAAGGGCGGTCATGCGTTTGATGGCTG
>JAYTQI010000078.1:0-5148 GCA_043746825.1 Hyphomicrobium sp.
GCATTGAAACTGAAAAAACACCTTGAGATCAGAGGATTAAATATTGAGGTCAAAATTTCTGATACTCCACTGATCTAGCCCTCGTAGTCTGCGATCGCACCACGAAGAAAAGTAGGGTGGGTTAGCCCGCGTAGCCCGGAATAGTGCGGAGCCCGGATGCCGTAGGGCGTCAATAGCCCCGCATTGCACTCGGGGCGTATTGCGCCGATCCAGAAATAAAATCGCGGCACCCTCTCGCTCTTGGCCGGCGGGTTACGGCGCTGTTTCGATGCTCCTGCGTCGCATCGGCGTCTAACCCGCCCTACAATCCGAGCTTTTGGCGCAATGCGACACCACTCTCGCACCACTCACAAACTTCGCGCCGGTCCCGGCGCATGTCCCCCCACCGTCATCCCCGCGCCCGCGATGTCATGGCGGAGCCATGCTCCGCATGGACTTCGCGGGAGGAACGGCGGGGACCCGTCCAGGCTTGCGATTGAAACGCTTCACGCCTGAGCAAGATCGCTGCGGAGAAATTTAATTGAGGCTTGGACAGGTCCCCGCCGTAACTCCCGCAGCACTTCGCGCTGACGGCGCGGGGATGACGTTGCGGAGAGAGCAGCGCGGGGATGACGGTGGGTGTGGTATCATACGCTCAAACTTTCAGGAGACGGCCTATGGCGACGAGGCGTAAATTCCGCAGCCCAATTTCGGAAGCTGTGATTGAGGGCATTAGCGGCTTGTACCGGCTTGGTCTCGTTGATGAGGCGGTGATGCGTGCGTTCGATAAGCGCTGCCTGATCAAATCCGTTCCGAGGAAGTGAGTCTTCGTGCCTAAACTCCGATTTCAACTCCAATTGGCTTTCCGTTGACGCCGGTCTTGCGGCTTTGTGTTGGGTCTGCGCCGCCCCGGCATGTCATGCGTGACGCATGTCTTCGGCATAATGGCCGGGGCTACGCTTGACACCAACCTACAAGGCACGCAAACCCCGCTCTCGCACCACTCAAACCCCCGCGCCGGTCGCGGCGCATGTCCCCGCCCCCCGCCTTCGCGGGGGCAGGCTCTCCCGCAGCACTTCGCGCTGACGGCGCGGGGATGACGTTGCGGAGAGAGCGGCGCTGAGATGACGGTGTGGCTAGAGCAGCGCGCCGGGATGACGTTGTGCAGAGAGCGGCGCCAGGATGACGGTGTGGGGGCATCCCGCTTGACCATTCAAGGCCGCGCGGCGACACTTCACAATGCCCAACGATAATCGCCACCCCCGCCCAAATTTTCAAGACTGGATGCTGCTCGCAATCAACATCGTCTTTGTGGCGATGGGGCTTTTTGTCCTGCCGCACAATCGCGATGTGGGCATCGTCACGCTGGCGTTTTTCGGCTCGTGCTTAGCGGTGTCGGCGGCGGTCGTTGCGCGCAAGCTGCGCTACCGCAAATTCAGCGCCGAAAAAGTTGATGTCATCGGCGGCGTGCCGATACGGCCCCAAAAGACGCTGATGATTGTGATGGGCCTGTGGTTGATGGCGCTTGGCATCATCCTCTTGATCTTCGCGCATGATGCGCCGGTCACCATCCAGCTGCTCTCTGGTTTCATGGCGGTTATTGGCGCCCTGCTTTTCGCTGGTGCCCTTCTTGGCAGATGGCCCGGCGGTTATCTGCAGTTTGATCCCGCTTACTTCACGATTGCGCAACGCAAGTGGCGCGTGCGCATCCCTTGGGACAGCATCACCGGCATCTATGAGGGCGAGTATCACAGCAAGCCTGTGCTATTATTGCGCGTCGATGAGCTCTCCACGCTCACCTTTGAGCCGCCGGAAGTTAGCGCACAAGCCTTCACTGCCATCGCCAAAATGCAAACTTATATGGGGGCGGAATTCGCGGTCATGACCATGCACTACGGTATCGATCTGCCGGTGCTGGCTGCGACTGTGACGCGTTACGTCAATGACGCGCCCGCCCGGATAGAATTGGGACAGCGGTTGTTGTGATTTCCGCGAGCGCCGGCGCCGTATGAACGGCAATTATGGCGTTAAGGTGCTATTTAAATCATGTTATGTTCTCTTTATGTATTGACAAATGAAGTTGCATGCGCGATCATCCAGCGGCGTTCAGAGTTGGAGGTCAACATGACGGATGGCGCTATAAATTGGGACCGGTTTCAGTGGCGCTCAGGCGCTGAGACTTATGTGTTCGAGATCACTGATCGTGGCTTGATCGGGCGCTTGACGGTATCAGACGGACGGAATTTTGCGCTGCCCGTGGTGGTGTGGGAGGCGCTGTATGATGCCGTTAAAAGCAACCGCAATGCCAAGCAGAAGGCGGAGGGCAACTTGCCGCCGCGCGCCGGGGCGCGTTGGACAGAAGCTGAGCGCGACGAGCTCGCCGCCAAATTCCGCTCAGGCCGGTCGCCGAAAGATCTGGCGCGGGAACATGCCCGCACGCAGTGGGCAATCGAGGATCAACTCGCGCGGCTCGGATTGTGGGACCGTATCGAGCGGCGTCCTATGAGCAGCACACCCTTGCTAGACACCCCAGACAACTGGCCGCCGCATCCTGATGCCAGCAGCGCTAGCAATTTCGCCAGTCATCAACGATGACCGGCGTACAGTGAACCTAGATATAGAGGCGCATAATGCTCAATAAAGCGAGGTTCTTCAGCACTTCTTGAGCGTGGCCGCGAGTTCGCGGAAGACCTCGCTGGAGTCGGGCATGACTTTAACGGACTGATTGCAACCCGAGCCCGAGACCGCCATTTTAGCCGCGAAAAACCGGCCCGCAAGCTGGATGACAAAACCATCGGGCGTGATGTTGCCAGCAACGGTGCCATCTAGCTCGTTGATCTTGTCCTTCCAACGGCCCGTGACCTTGCCGTCTTCGACCGCTATCTCGGTCGCGGCGTTGAGTTTGAATCCGCTGCCATCGTCGCAGCGCAAGTTCTGCTGCATGCCGGGCGCGTCTTTGCGCGGCAGGTAGGTGACGACGCATTTGAAATTGGACGTAGGCCCTGCGGCCGTGGTCATCACCGCGTCACCGACCCAGCGCCCGGCGAGATGCGCTAAGGGATCGGCACCAGGGGGCGCTGCGAGCAGACTTGGCGCTGGCATCACGCCGGCACCGGCCATAGCGACGGCCGCAACCATTCGCCTGACGGCGGACCGCTGGCGTAAAAATGAATTGACCACGGTAGAACTCCCTCTGCACCGCACTTGTTCTTGCGTGCGTTCCGGCCAAAGACTGGCCTGCCCCTGCTTGCCACCGCCCATTTTAAGACCACGCGGAAAGCTAACCCTATGTAGCCTTAAACCCCGTCATACGGCTGAGATGAACTTGCGCGTTGATCGCGTCACTTTCTGGGCTCAAATAGGGGCATGTTGCGGCGGCCGCTCACTCAAAACGGGCATAAGCGGGGGGGGGCCACACGCGGCTCTCAATCGGATCATCACTTGTTACAGAGGAATCGAGAAAATATGGCCCTCGTCGGCTCTTGCGAAATGTCCGCGAGTCTCCCATCCTTATCACGGTGGTACAGACGCACCGCCTGGCTCCAGCATCTCAGGTGCAGGACCAAGCGCCCTAAGCCCGATATTGACGCCCATAAGGAGTGCGCCATGAGCCTCAAACTCACTCACTCAGACGGCCGCTTCGCAACGCGCCGCACCACGTTCAGTTTATCATTGCCACTGCTGGCGGCGCTGATCGCAGTTCCAAGTACAGCTTCGGCATCGGAAGCCTTCGACTCCTTAAAGGGGAGCTGGTCGGGTGGGGGCAGCGTGTCCTTTTCCAGCGGTGAAACTGAAAAACTGCGTTGCACTGCACGCTACTCTGGCGGCGGGTCCAATTTGGCTTTCAACATGAAGTGCGCAAGCACCTCAGCCCAGATCAACCTCTCGGGCGACTTAAGCGGCGGCAACAAGGTCTCAGGCAGCTGGAACGAGAGTTCGTATGGCCTAAGTGGCGGTGCCAGCGGCTCGGCCAGCGGCAACAGCGTCAGAGTTAAAATTTCCGGTGGCGCCAATGGCTACTTGACGCTCAACGTTTCGGGATCGCGCCATACCGTCGCCCTCTCAACCCAAGGCTCGCCAATCTCAGGCGTCAACGTCAGCCTCAACAGGCGCTAAGCGCTACCGCACACACCTTCAACAAACGGCGGCAAAACTGAGCCAAGCCTTCGTGGTGCAGATTGGCGAAGATTATAACAAGGACGCGTCCGGCGCAATTTTTTACCTGACGTGCAATCCAAATGCGTGCCTTATTTTCTATAAACTTCAATGTTTTATGATATCGCCGCAACGCGAACCCGCCTGCCAACGCGCGATGAACAACGGCTTCAGAGTAAGTTCACACATGCCCCTTTAAATGAGCGATTAACGGATCACCAAGAGTTTCCCGCCCTCACTTGGCGCGGTTTAATGGGCACAACGTCAATGACAAGCCAACACTCATGTATTGTGGCAATGCATAAGTGCGGCGATACAGCCACACCGCTACACCGTCCTAATGCTCGCCAAAACCTGCAACTCAGTCGATAATGCTGGTCAACCTAACAGCCCGCGTCAGGGAGGGACTATCTGTGTCTCGCGCGAAGTTTTCATCTATCCAATTGCCAATTGCCATCATGGCTATGACCGCCGTTGTCACGGCTTGGCCAGGCGCGAAGGCGCAAGCCGCCGACAATCCCTTTCCGTCTCTCGCTGGAACCTGGAGCGGTTCGGGCACGGCGCGCCTTGAGGGCGGCAAGACCGAGAGCTTGCGGTGCAAGGGCTACTACACAGCCGGCAGCGGCGGCTCGAGTTTGGGGCTATCCATCCGCTGCGCCAACGCGTCGAGCAAAGTCGAATTGCGCGCTAATCTCAATTACGCCGACGGCAATGTGTCGGGCGATTGGGAAGAGCGGACCTACAATCAGGCTGGCACCATTACGGGCAAGGCCAGCGCCAGTAAGATGAACCTCGCGATCACAGGCGGTGTCAACGGCACTTTGTCTGTCTCGGTCGGCGGCGGTGGCCATTCGGTGGCTTTATCGACCGATGGCTCAGCGCTGAAGGGCATCAATATTTCTATGACGCGCTAATTGAGGCACGGCACAAACCGTTTTGAAACTTCATCGCGCTGATCCAGCGCCAAGACGAGGAGTTATCCCTGATGCGCTTTGCCATTTCCACAACGGCGCT
>JAYTQI010000079.1:0-2345 GCA_043746825.1 Hyphomicrobium sp.
GGATTTTTTCACTTCGCATGGTCTGATCCCCAGCTCGCAAATCATGACCGGCGGTTATCACGAACGATGCGGCCTGAACACCCGCCTCAACGGCCATCGCGCCGGTATGCCGCGTTAGGAAGCGGCGGCGGGCTCCGCCTGCACCCGCCAACGCACCTCAGATTCGCCAAAGGTCGCGGAACGCAGCACAATCTGCAAGCTAGGCCGCGGCCCCGCGCTATCGGCGAAGTACAAACTTTCTTCAATCGAGAGCTCAGCGCTCTCAGCTGAGAAGCGCCATTTCGTCCCGCCGCCCATCGTGATGAGACACGAGCGCCTGCCGCTCAAGCCTTCACACTTGCAATCGGGATGCAGATGGAAATGAATTGAGAACGGAAGATCGGCCTTGAGCCGCAATTTGCCATGCGGAGGTTCAAGCCGGTCCAGGCCTTGGACAGAATCGCCTCTGGGAGACAGTTCAATGCGGCGGCTATGCATCAGGCCAAACCGGCCAAGATACCCATCATGACTGGCGGCCAGCACCGCAACGCCACGCTCATTACTGAGGCGCGCCAGGGTGAGATCTGGTCCGCGGATTGGTAAGCCGCCAGCAATCGATTGCAGCTTGTCGTGGCGCACGAGTTGGGATGATGAGGTCTCGGCTAAGCATAGCGTGTTGTGACTGGCGGTTGCACGCGCCACTGCATCCCAATCGTGATCAGCAGGGCCAGGAAACCCCGAATTCACAAACAACAGTCGGCTGCCGACCGACATCTCGAACGACAGGCACCCAGCCTGAGCTTCAGTTGCGCTCTCAAGCGGCGGCGGCGAACCGGTATCAGTAATGATGATGGTATCGCCGCGTTCAAGCCGTGCATAACCAGACTCTTCCGCAGCCGCCACCGCCTGCAACTCACCGTCCGAATAGCCAAGTACGGTTGCGAGCGTGGCGGGAGACCCCGTGCTGACGCCATTGAAGCGCGCCAGCATGCCGTCGCCCATGCGCATGAAGCGCAGATACGCCAAGGCTTTCTTGACGACGGTCGAGAATTCTTCAGGCGCTGTCTGGCCACGGGCAACGAAGCATTGCCCAAGCGGCAGGATATCGAGCACGATATCCGCCAAGACATTTGGATTGCGGCTGACGTGGCCGCCGTCGGGCAAAATTTGCCGGCGCAATTCCTCAACCAAAGCAGCTTCAGCATCTTTCAGCTGCTTGTCATGACCAGAGACTGCAAGATCCGACAGAACAAGCGCGATTAGAGCGACGAGGCGCGGCACGCCGCTTGGCGCATTCCGCCAGGTCGCATTGAGCGTAATGACCTGTTCGCCGAGGCTCGACATGATCTGGGTGTAAGTCTTGGCGTCGGTGCCTTCTAGAAGCATCGTGGCTTGTGCGATCCACGACATCAGCCGCCGCCCGACCACCTCTGGCTCGTAAGCCAAACCAACGGGCGACTTTTGCGCCGCAATCCAATCGACGACGAGCTGGCGCGCGGTGATGTAGGCGTCTTCTTCCTCGGTCGCGGCAAAGTGCCGGAGCCAGCCGAAACCATGCAGCTCGCGCGCCCAAGCCGCACTTGGAGGTTTCACGCGAAATGGCGACGCGCCTTTAAGATCGGCAATCTCGGACGCAAGGCCAAAATGGCCGTGCTCGACTTCATTCCAAAAACTTGGATCGGCGGGCCGCAAATCCTGCGGTACAATCAGAATTTGATCGGCGGCTGGGCTGCCATAGCGCCAGCGCAACAGCGGCGACGACAGGGTGCGGGTCAAGAGCTTGCGGCGCGTCTGCTCGACCGAGAGCGCCCGCACCCGAAACCGTTCCGAGAAACTTAAGCCCCGCATGGCCGTTGTGTTCCTGCTCGTGCGCACGGATGAGCGCCGTGTTGCCCTGGCTCCCGGTTACCCGCACCGCAGCACCAAAACAAGGCGAAGGGGCAGTTACGCCCACCTAGCATGGTATTTTCGGGGAGTTTCTCAGTATGAATATTCGTTGTTGACACATCTCCTAAGTTGGAAACTTTGACAGCCCGTCTGAGAATCCAAGCCTTGTGATTGAGAGAGCTTGCTTTTGTTCACTATTTGTTCAAAATGCCGTCACGCTTTTCCTGTCCGGAAATCACAAGGTCGTGGCGCGTGCGCAAACCAACTGATGCCGAACGTTTGTATCTCGATTTCGACGGCTTCTTCGCCTCTGTCGAGCAACAGGCGCGGCCATCTCTACGCGGACGGCCTGTCGGCATTGTGCCCTTCGCTAATGCCACCCACACTTGCGTTATTGCGTGTTCGCGAGAGGCCAAGCTGCACGGCGTCAAGAATGTCATGCCGATCCACGAAGCATTGGCACTATGCCCGGACCTCGT
>JAYTQI010000080.1:0-5135 GCA_043746825.1 Hyphomicrobium sp.
GATCGAGGCCCCGGTGTCTTCCCCGGTAAGTTTGTACTTTGAGCGCAACGTGAACTGCCCGCCGTTATGCGCGACAACCTCGCCAACATCCGTGATGAGCCCGGTGAACATATCTCAAGGTCCTCGTTTCGCCGTGAAGCGGCGCAACCGCCACATCGTATCAGGTTCTAGGGATCGCTCTTCAAATAGCTCAAGCCCGAGCTGGCCAGTGAAACGCGCGATGGCGGTGCGGGCCGAACTCTCGTTGTGATTTAGTCCAGCCAAATAGAGCACAGCTTCGTCAACGAGTGATGCATCAGCGAACGCCCGCCACATGCCGGGACCGCCTTCAACCAACAGACGCGTGATGCCGCGCGCTACCAGCTCTTCCATCACGGCGGGGAGCCAGATGTGATCGCCGACTGTATTGACCTCGATGACTAAAGCACCTTTGGCCTCGAATGCGTTGCGGCGTTTTTCATCGGCCCCACGCGCGGTGACGAGCCAAGTGGGAAGCACCCTCGCCGTCTGAATGATGCGGCTAGTCTCAGAAATATCGAGCGCGCCAGCGAGTGCGACCCGCACCGGCGAGCGGTTTTGCAAACCAGGCAGACGGCATGTCAATTCCGGATTGTCGTCGCGGATGGTGCCGCTGCCAACAAGAATGGCGTCGGCACGGGCGCGCAGAAGGTGTCCGCTGGCGCGTGCGGCTTCGCCCGTCACCCAGCGCGGCTTGCCGTCTTGCCCGCGCGCAATCTCACCCTTGGCATCGAGCGCCATTTTGATCGTGACGAACGGACGGCGCTCAGTGACGCGTACAATGTGCCCGCGCGTCAGCCAGCGGGCTTCGTCGCTGCCTAAACCGCGAACAACCTCGATACCGGCAGCGCGCAGCTTATCGAGACCCCGGCCCGCGACGCGCGGATCAGGGTCTTCAATCGCGACCACGGCGCGCTTTATTCCAGCCTTAATGATCGCGTCTGCGCATGGTCCCGTCTGGCCATGATGCGAACACGGCTCAAGTGTCACGTAAATCGTTGCGCCTTTAGCGCGCGCACCAGCTGCAGCAATGGCTATCGTCTCGGCATGCGGTCTGCCACCCGGCGCAGTGACACCACGCGCGATGACCTCGCCCGTTGCCTCGTTGGCAATAACCGTGCCCACCGAGGGATTTGGCGCAGTCTGCCCCAACCCCCGCCGCGCTTGCCCAAGCGCAATGGCCATCATCTCGGCATCGAAGGTGGCGCGGGAAAACGTCATCACTTACTTCTTCACAGGCCCATCATCATCGCCGCCATTATACCCCGCCACACCCTTGCGCGGGCTGGCGACATCGGAAGCAATGTCGCGCACAACCGCCTGGAAATCCGAGGCATCTCTGAAATCGCGGTAAACGGAGGCGAAGCGCACATAAGCCACCGGGTCCAATTCGCGCAGTGCCGCCATCACCAGTTCGCCGATCTCTGCCGACGTGATCTCGTTTTCGCCCGAGCTTTCCAGCTGCCGCACCAGCCCCGTGACAAGACGCTCGATGCGCTCCGCTTCAATCGGGCGTTTGCGCAGCGCGATCTCAACCGAGCGCGAAAGCTTGTCCCGGTCAAACGGCACCTTGCGGCCAGATTTTTTCACCACCGTCAGATCGCGCAACTGCACGCGCTCGAAAGTCGTGAACCGGCCACCGCAATCGGAACAGACGCGGCGGCGGCGGATGGAGGAATTCTCATCCGACGGCCGGCTGTCTTTGACCTGGCTGTTCTCGCTCCCGCAGAATGGGCAGCGCATGGCAATGCTCCAAATAAAATAAGGCGCCGGGAATCGCTCCCAGCGCCTTCAACTCTACCCTCAAAAGGCTATCAAGCGTAAATCGGGAAGCGGTCGCAGAGCGCAATCGCCTTGGCTTTGACTGCGGCTTCGACCGCGCCATTGCCGGTTTCACCGTTTTTAGCGAGACCATCCAAAACTTCCGCGATCAGGCGGCCGACTTCCTGGAACTCGGCAACGCCGAAGCCGCGCGTGGTGCCAGCGGGCGAACCCAAGCGAATACCCGAGGTCACCATAGGCTTCGCTGGGTCGAAAGGAATGCCGTTCTTGTTGCTGGTGATGTGAGCACGGCCCATGGCTTTTTCAGCAATGTTGCCGGTCAGGTTCTTGGGACGCAGATCGACCAGGATCAAATGCGAATCCGTGCCACCGGAAACAAGCGCAAAACCGTTCTGCACCAGCACCTCGCCCATGGCGCGGCAGTTGTCCATGACGTTCTTGATGTAGATTTTGAAGTCGGGCTTCAAGGCTTCGCCAAACGCCACAGCCTTGGCGGCGATCACATGCATCAGGGGACCGCCCTGGATGCCAGGGAAGATGGCGGAATTGAACTTCTTCGCCAAGTCTTCGTCGTTGGTCAAAATCATGCCGCCGCGTGGACCACGCAAGGTCTTGTGAGTCGTCGTTGTGGCGACGTGGCAGTGCGGGAATGGGTTGGGGTACATCCCCGCCGCAACGAGTCCAGCAAAGTGCGCCATGTCAACTAGGAAATGTGCGCCAACTTCATCGGCAATCTTGCGGAATGCCGCAAAGTCGATCTTGCGCGGATAGGCCGAGCCGCCCGCGATAATGAGGCGCGGCTTGTGCTCAAGCGCCAACTTGCGGACTTCGTCCAAGTCAATCAGATGCGTGTCGGGCTTGACCATGTAGTGCACGGGCTTGAACCATTTGCCCGACTGGTTGACGGAGGCGCCGTGGGTCAAATGACCACCAGCAGCAAGAGATAAGCCCAAGATGGTATCGCCCGGCTGCAGCAGAGCGTTGAACACGCCCTGGTTAGCCTGCGAGCCAGAGTTCGGCTGGACGTTGGCGAAGTTGCAACCGAACAGCTGCTTAGCGCGGTCGATGGCCAGCTGCTCCGCGATATCGACGAACTGGCAGCCACCATAATAGCGCTTGCCAGGATAGCCCTCGGCGTACTTGTTTGTGAGCACGGAACCTGCAGCATCCAAGACAGCCTGCGAGACAATATTTTCCGACGCAATCAATTCGATTTCATGCTGCTGGCGGCCGAACTCCTTTTGGATGGCGCCAAACACTTCTGGGTCGGTCTCGGACAGGTGGGCTTTAAAGAATCGCGACGTCTGAGAATTGGCAGCTGCCGGTGCGGTCGACATGGATCGTTCCCTCTCTTTTTTTGAGAATTTCAAAAACGTTTCAGGCGCCCGCAAAGCCAATGCGGAGGCGAGCGCAATGCTGAGATCATAGTAGGGGGTACAAAGCTCCGGCTCAACACCCTAACGGGTAGCCCACCCCGCGTGAAAACGGCGCGGTTAATCCCTAAAAACGGAGTTACGCAGCGGTCCTCAAGCCGATCACTCAGCTGCGTGCTTGAGGCTGGCTTGCAGGGTCAGCGGGCAGGCCGACCACAGCTCCGACATCACGTTGACAAGATGATCCATATCGGCGTCGGTGTGCAGCGGGCCCGGCGTTAGGCGCAGGCGCTCGGTGCCACGCGGCACCGTCGGGTAGTTGATTGGCTGGACGTAAATGCCATGCATGTTCAGCATGACATCGGATAGCGCCTTGCAGCGCACCGGGTCTGCGACCAGCACCGGCACAATGTGGCTGGGCCCTGAGATCACTGGGAGGTTGGCGGCGCCAAGGCGGCGCTTCAAGGTGCGGGCGCGCTCCTGGTGGCGCTCGCGCTCAATCGTGCTTGCCTTGAGGTGACGGATAGATGCCAGCGCACCAGCGGCGATCACGGGCGCCAGCGAGGTCGTGAAAATAAAGCCCGGCGCATACGAGCGCACGGCGTCGCACAGTATGTGTGATGCCGCGATATAGCCGCCCATCACACCAAAGCCCTTAGCCAAAGTGCCGTTGATGATGTCGATACGGTCCATGACGCCGTCGCGTTCAGCAATGCCACCGCCATGAGCGCCGTACAGGCCAACCGCATGCACTTCATCGAGATAGGTCAGGGCATTGTATTTTTTGGCGAGATCGCAAATGGCACTGATGGGGGCAACGTGCCCGTCCATCGAGTACACGCTTTCAAACGCGATGATCTTTGGCGTGTCCTTGGGAACCAATTTCAGCTTGGTTTCAAGATCAGCGATATCGTTATGCAAGAAGATATGCTTAGGTCCACGGCCATTACGGATGCCGGCAATCATCGAGGCGTGGTTCTTCTCATCTGAAAAAATCACGCAGCCGGGAAGCAACTGGACGAGGGTAGAAAGCGCTGCGTCATTCGCAACGTAGGCCGAGGTAAACAGCAACGCAGCTTCTTTGCCGTGCAGGTGCGCGATCTCAACCTCGAGTTCAACGTGATAATGCGTGGTACCGGAAATGTTACGTGTGCCGCCAGAGCCCGCGCCCACCGCATCAATCGCTTCGTGCATGGCGGCGACGACTTTGGGGTGCTGGCCCATACCAAGATAATCGTTCGAGCACCAAACTTTGATCGGGCGCGGCTCACCGCCGGCGAACACATCGGCGTTAGGAAAATCACCGCGGCGGCGCTTCAGGTCAGCGAACACCCGGTAGCGGCCTTCTGCTTTAATGCTGGCCAGAGTTTGGCCAAGCTTTTGCTCGTAGTTCATTAAGCGGGTCCACTCCCCACGAAGCTCAACTCGAATTTTGCCCCTTATGACACCGGCCAAAGGTCTTTTCGAGACCAAAATAGCGGATTGGGGCGCGACAAAGCAGTTATCTCTATCCGGGTATCCGGCTGCGGCACTCCGTTCAAGATACCCACTTGCTTACAACGCTCGCAATTTGGCTTTAGTCCACCCAAACGGGGGTGTGACATGTTTCCGATGGCGGCCTCCCGCTTGCGGCCATGCTGCACGCAAGCGGGTTGGAATCGGTATGCCAAGCTGGGTCAGTTAACGCCGTCCAGCCGAATTCTGCTTCGGCGGTCACGGCCTTCGCACGCTGGGCTTCAAGACCGGCCATCAGCTCACCCGGCTCTTTCTCAGGTACGCCCAACATGTTGAAGGTCTCCTTACACTCATGCAGGATGACGTTGAACTCATTGGCCGTGAGCGAAAGATGAGCGTGGGCGTTATCCATGGGGCGGCCAAAATAGACCTTCGGGCCGCCGGTGTTTTCCATCACCCAGATTGCGAGGATGAGTTTGAAGGCCGCGCGCTCGTTGAGATCGTGGA
>JAYTQI010000081.1:0-5128 GCA_043746825.1 Hyphomicrobium sp.
GTGGATCGTCGATCCTGGAAACGAAAAACCTGAATTTGAACGTGGCCGGTTGCGTGCCGTTCGAAATGTCCTCGACGGCCTTGGCCTTCAAAACGATCAGATCGCTTTAAGCGCGCAGCGTTTAGGGCGGACCCGCGAAGCGCTCGATTGGACAAGCGGTTATTTTGCCGAGAAACTTGGTGACGCGTTGCACATCGATGATCTGGGCTTTGCAGAAATCCAATGGGATCGTTTGCTGGAATTGCCCGAAGAGATCCGCTTGCGCATTTTATTGCAGCTTCTTGGATCGATTGGCGGCGGCGGACGGGCTGCCGTCTCATTGGGTCAGCTCGAAGCCATGACGGTTACACGTGACTGGCAGTCACCCGAAGGACTGACGCTCGCTGGCGCTGTCTTCAGCAAGGGCGGTAAGGGCTGTATCATGGTGACACGGGAATATGGCCGTAGCCCACTTCCTGAAGTCGTTCTTGCTCCAGGGCAGGGGCTGGAATGGGACAACCGGTTTACCGTCTTTACCTCTGTGAACGATCCGGATCATTTTACCGTCGCGGCCCTTGGACCCAAGGGATTAGATTTTTTGGCCAAGACAGGCTGTTGCAACATAGATGGGCCACGCCGCGCCATGGTGAGCATCCCAGGGCTGTGGCTTGGCGACGCGCTGATCTCAGCCCCGCTTTTTAAGTATTTTGCCGAAGGGCGGAACCCCCACCACTTTTCGTGTCAATTTACCGCTCACCCCTATCCCGGGTTTCCGCATCACGCGGTTTGAGCGTCGCGCAAATGTAGGTTTTTGACATAACACGGCGGCTTTAGTGTCAGAATTACAGGTTATGCAGGGTCTTGAGTATCTGTTCAATGCTGGGCACGGGCATTGCAAGTGCCTTTTCAGGGCTTAAACTGTTGACGGCTCCTGCTTGTGCAGGCGGCAGCCCGCACCTATGTTAACGATCCGTTGTGGGCTTAGCTCCGTTTGTTCTGTTGCGCCTAATGTTATCCCTGTCCGGCGCTCTTAGGATCTGAAATGAACCCGAATTATCAGAAACTTGCTATCTGGGCCGCTCTTCTCGTTTTGTTGCTGGCGCTTTACAATTTGGTCAGCAATACCGGGCGCGCTATGCGCGCCAACGAGATCAGCTATTCGGAGTTTCTCGACGCGGTCGATAAGGGCACGATTTCGGAAGCTGTGCTGAAGGGCAATCGTATTTCCGGCTCATTCCGTGACGCCGGTGTTAATGGCACCGGGTTCTCGACCTTTGCGCCAGAAGATCCCAATCTCGTCGCCAAGCTGCGCGAAAAGGGCGTCAAGTTCAAAGCCAGCCCAGCTGAAGACGAAATGCAGTCGATCGCCGGCATGCTCTTGAGCTGGTTCCCCATGCTGCTGCTGATCGGTGTGTGGATCTTTTTCATGCGCCAGATGCAGTCGGGTTCAGGCCGCGCCATGGGATTTGGTAAATCGCGCGCCAAACTGCTGACTGAGCGGCACGGCCGGGTGACGTTTGATGACGTCGCGGGCGTCGATGAAGCCAAAGCCGATCTGGAAGAGATCGTGGAATTCCTGCGCGATCCGCAGAAATTCCAGCGCCTTGGCGGACGTATCCCACGCGGCGCACTGCTTGTCGGCCCCCCGGGTACAGGTAAGACGCTAATCGCCCGCGCCGTGGCTGGTGAAGCCAACGTGCCGTTCTTTACGATTTCAGGCTCTGACTTCGTCGAAATGTTCGTCGGCGTCGGCGCCTCGCGGGTGCGCGACATGTTTGAGCAGGCCAAGAAAAATGCGCCTTGCATCATCTTCATCGACGAAATCGATGCCGTTGGCCGTCACCGTGGCGCCGGTCTTGGCGGCGGTAATGATGAGCGCGAGCAGACCTTGAACCAATTGCTGGTTGAGATGGATGGTTTTGAAGCCAATGAGGGCATCATCATCATCGCCGCGACCAACCGTCCGGACGTGCTGGACCCTGCGTTGCTGCGTCCGGGCCGCTTTGACCGCCAGGTCGTGGTGCCGAACCCTGATGTTGGCGGGCGCGAAAAGATCCTCAAGGTTCACATGAAAAAGGTGCCGCTAGCACCCGATGTGGATGCTCGCATCATCGCACGCGGCACGCCGGGTTTCTCCGGCGCCGATCTCGCTAACCTCGTCAATGAGGCGGCGTTGCTGGCGGCGCGCCGCAATAAGCGGCTTGTGACAATGGCGGAACTCGAAGATGCCAAGGACAAGGTTATGATGGGCGCCGAGCGCAAATCGATGGCGATGTCGGAAGAAGAAAAAAAGCTCACCGCCTATCACGAGGCCGGCCACGCGCTGGTTGGTTTGTCGGTTCCAGCTGGCATCCCCGTTCACAAGGCCACGATCATTCCGCGCGGCCGGGCTCTGGGTATGGTCAAGTTTTTGCCCGAGGGCGACCGCTATTCGATGAAGTTCATCGAGTACACCTCGCAGCTGACCGTCGCCATGGGCGGCCGGGTTGCCGAAGAGATCGTGTTTGGCAAGGAGAACATCACATCCGGCGCATCTGGTGACATCCAGCAGGCGACGGCGATGGCGCGTGCCATGGTCACACGGCTTGGTTATTCTGATGAGCTTGGCACGGTGATGTACGGCGATAACCAGGAAGAAGTGTTCCTGGGCATGCAGATGCAGCGCCACCAGAACGTCTCGGAAGCGACCGCCCAGAAGATCGACGCAGAAGTGCGCCGCCTTGTGGCTCAGGGCTGTGAGGATGCGCGCCGCATTCTCACCGATAAACGTCAGAGCCTCGAAGATATCGCGCAAGCGCTGCTGGAATACGAAACGTTGAGCGGTGACGAGATCAACGGCATTATTGCCGGGCGTCCTGTCGTGCGCAAGACCGACGACGATGGCTCTAAGGGCTCGACAGGTTCTGCCGTGCCAACGGCTGGGCGCCCGGTGCGTCCGCGCAGTGAGCCGTCCGGTGGCATGGAGCCTCAGCCGCAAAGCTGAGCGAAGTCTTAAAAACAAATTAATCCAAACGGCCGCGCTCCAAGTGCGGCCGTTTTTAATTTTGCGAAGGATTGCAAGCCGCTCAGCGCAGACGTTTCCGCAACCATGTTCCGTTTCATGGCGGGCGTTAAATCACTAGTAAGAAAGTGTCTCTACTATCCCGCTCACATCTTGTTGCCAGTAGGCCCAACTCAGAGATGAGGGAGGGCGGATTGAGTACATATTTGTGTACTCTTCGGTTGTTCTGGTGACGTGCGGCGCAAATAACTGCTGACCGAATTACCAGAGGAACCGTTACTGCCATGGCCATCAAGAAACTCATCCTCAACGGTTCGGAATTTGCCAACTATCTCATTGGCGGCTTCGGCGATGATACGATCTCAGGTAATGGCGGCAACGACACGGTTTTAGCTGGTGCGGGCAACGACATCGTTTTTGGCGGCATTGGCAATGACGTTCTCTATGGCGGCGATGGTAATGACTTTGTCGATGGCGGCGAGGGCAACGACTGGATATCTGGCGACGCAGGCAACGACACACTTTACGGCGGCAATGGCAATAACGTGCTTTATGGTGGTTTAGGGAACGACACGATCATCGGCGGCGCGGGTAACGACTACATTGATGGCGGCGCTGGGGTCGACTCACTCAATGGCGGCCTTGGTATCGATACTGTGTCCTACGCCAGCATAATCACCAGTTCCTCAATCGATGGCGTCAGCGTCTATCTTTACAAAGGTCTGGGCGGCGCAACCGGTCAGGCACCAGATACGATTTTGAATTTCGAGAACGTTATTGGCACCAAATTCTCAGACTTCATCATGGGCACATCGGGCGCCAACGTGTTCAATGGCGGCGACGAGCGTGACTTCCTCTATGGCCTTGGTGGCGACGATATCTTGTTTGGCGGCACGAGCGGCGACTGGCTTTATGGCGGCGTCGGCAACGACATTCTGCATGCCGGTGTTGGCGGGTCCAATTCGATCCTTGGTGGCAATGGCTACGATATTGCCGACTATTCGGAGCTTAAAACGGCCATCACCGTCATCCTGGCGACCGACACGACACTTCCAGGCGGTGCAGAGAGTGTGCAGGGCCAGGGTTCGATCGTCGGTGACCGGTACTGGAGCATCGAAAAAATTGTTGGCACCGTTTTTGATGATCGTTTTGAGAACACCGGCACCGATATCGACGCGGGAGCGGGCAACGACCACGTCATCTATAAGGGTCTAGATCCTGTGGACCCGCTCAATCCCTTGGCACCACGCAAAGGCATCTCTGCAGATGGCTATAAGGTCGATGGTGGAGCAGGCAGCGATATTATCGAAACAGCTGGCAACAATCAGCACATAATTGGCGGCGATGGGCTTGATTGGCTCATTGCTGGCACATTTGAACTTGGCGCCTCGACGGGTATTCAAACCTTCCAGCTCCAATACGCCAAAGGCTTTGACAACATCTGGTATTTTGGCGCGGAAGACCGGATCGAGATATCGAAAGCGGAATTTGGCATCACCAATGCAGCCACCGTGGATTTCGTCTACGCGCCCGACTCGATCATTGATGGTCCGAGGCCAAATCTTGGCAGCACTGGGCCAACCTTCATGTATGTTGCTGACATAGGCATGTTGTTTTACGACCGCGATGGCGCAAATCATGGGTATGCGGCGGTTGCTATCGCACATATAGATGACGGCTTTGCTACCGGCGCATTTGCCGGCGCTCTCTACAAAAATCACTTCGACTTCATTGCCTAACGATTGCGCGGGGGGCATGGCTCCCCGCATTAACGGAATGCGCGGTTGTATCAAGAGTTTTTGCGAAGACTCTTTGGGTGTGGCACGGTGCTTGAATCCGCTCTGGCATGGCCAACCTCATCATAATTCCTGCTTCATCAGACCTTGGACTGACCGACCGTCTGGCGACTTCTGCGCGTTCAGCAGCGACTCGGCCAGCTGCCACGCATGTGCTAAAAATCCGTCACCTGATTAAACTTGGCAGAGCGTAACTGCTTCAGCCAATTAGCTTAGGTCTTCTGGACACGAAAACATTAAAATGCATACGGACGCAGTGCACCAGCGGCAAGCGCGTCATTTACAACCCTTCACATATCGGGCGGATTGCACGTCATGGCAACGATCAAAGGCACCGCGCTCCGAGATATTC
>JAYTQI010000082.1:0-5126 GCA_043746825.1 Hyphomicrobium sp.
AATTCAGAGCCTTTAAACCGGCCGGGTGCGCGACACGCGGCGCTGATCCCGATCAAGAAGTCAGCCGCCTGGTGGGCACTGGCCCAAGACGAGCGGCGCGCGATTTTTGAAGAGACCTCACATCACACAGCACTTGGACTCAAATACCTGCCCGCCGTTGCCCGGCAGCTTTATCACTGCCGCGACATCAACCAGCCGTTCGATTTCCTGACCTGGTTCGAATACGCGCCCGAGCACGCCAACGATTTCGAGGAACTTGTGCGATCCCTACGTGCAACACTTGAGTGGACGTACGTCGAACGGGAAATCGACATCCGGCTAGAGCGCGATTGAACTGGCAAAGCCTATCTCATTTTAAACTTTGGCTCGCGGATCGCCCTCGGACAAAATTCCTGGCGTCGTGAAGTAGACGCCATCGGGCGTCGGATTTGGCGTCGGCGTCACAACGACCTGTGGTGTGCCCGCATTGCCCAAAACCTGAAGGCGCAGCATCATCGCGAAGTCTTCGTGCGCGGTGTTGTGGCAGTGACTGACGTAGGCGCCGCCAAATTCGCTAAACTGAACTTGGATTTTGACGCGCCCACCGGGCCGCAAGCGCCAGACGTCCTTGCGGGCGAGAAGCTCCGTTGGTCCGATGGTGCCGCCGCCACGGTCAATGGTGACGCCTTCCTCAAAATGCAGATGGATCGGGTGATCCCAGCCGCCGCCGCCGTTGACGAATGTCCAATGTTCGACATCGCCTGGTCTGGGTATGAGTAGCGAAATCCGGTTGGCGTTGAAGGTATGCGCGCCCTGGCCGTTGACTTTGATTGACCAAGGGAAAGCTATGCCTTCAGGGCAATCTGGCGTGCACTGCCCTGTCTTGCGATCGCGAGAGTCCCCACCGCCACTTCTGCCAAATTCTAGGACACGCTCGCGCACCGGCGGAATGACCGCGATTTGATCGGTGAGCTTCAACGGTAATGGCGCGGAATTGGCTGAGCTGGCTGCCGTGTGAGTAATACCCGCGACATCGACGCTTTGCACCGAGCCAACAACCCGGAACTCAAGAAGGGCGCCAACCGCTGGGTCATCAGGCACGCCTGCCAGCGCATTGGCGAGCGATACCGCGCCTTCGGGACGGCGGCCGCTAACCTGCCGCAATACGTTGACCAGAGCGACCTTGTCCCCAATGTTAAATCGCGAAAAATCGATAACGATGTCATAGCGCTCGCCGCCGCCTTGTTGGTCGAGCGATGTGAGCGCCACAGGATAGACCATAAGGTTGCCATCGTTGGCGATGAACTGAAACGGCACGGCCTTGCCGCTGGCATCCGCCAAAACCAGCTGGATAAATCGCGCCATGCAGGCATTCAAAATGCGGAACCGGTATTTGCGCGGCAGCACTTCGAAGAACGGCGCGAACTGCTGGTTGACGAGCAGGAGATCGCCAACAAAACCATCGGTGTCGAAAATATCGAAGAACAGCTGGCCGCTGGCTGAGGTCGTGGCGTCCGAGACCATCAAGTTGACGTCGAAATCGATATTGCCGTAATCCAGCAGCTTGCCACTGGGGAGTTTCAAATTGATGCCATCGGTGATCGATTCGTTGCCACGGTCGGGCCCCGAGTAATAGTTGATCATCCCCGCACTGCCTTTGTAGACGTTCTCGGCTGTGAAGAAGAAGCGGTGGTCGTGGAACCACATCGTACCTTGAAGCTCGCGATAATCACCGGCGACGCGTGTCAGCCCGCCGCTGCCATTAGGCCCCGAAGCACGCCGCTCTGTTGCGGCGATATTGATGCGGTCGCGGCGCGCCAGCGTCGTCGCCCAGAGATAATCATAGAACGTGCCTGGAAAGTGGAAGGCGTTTGACGCGCCGTCGCTTTCACCTGCGTTATGCGCATTGTGAAAGTGCAGCGAGGTTTCATTGCGCCCGAAACCATTGTTCTGGCCGGGATCGAGAGGAAGATTATTGTAAATGCGCGCGACCATGGGCTCGCCGTAACGCGCCTTGATGAGGGGCGCAGGCAAGGTGCCAAAGATCTGGCTATTGCCGGAATTCGAGCGGAAAGAGCCGGAGCCGAATGACCAAACACTATTGGTATCTTGAAACGGTAGTGCAGGATGAAAGCGCGTCGAATTGATGCGCTGCTGTCCCATAGACATGACGTAGCCAACTTTCGGGAACAGCTCGTCCCAGCGCTGGTGGGCAAAGAACTCCCCTGGCGGGCGGCCTTCCATCGGCCCGCGGCCCGTCAGGGGATTACGGAACGGATTATTTGGACCAGATGGCAGTGCACTGAAATCATTGTGCCACGAAAATTTCTTCGCATCTGGTTCGCGCGAATACGGCCCGAAGGACGCGTTGCCGTCAGAAGTTCTGGTGAGAGGTGCGGGCGATTGCAGACCCAATCGCTGCATGCTTTGCGCAAACTTTTGCGCCCCGAAAAGCGGGCTGCGCGGCGTTCCGGTCCGCCCATCCGCATAAGCTGAGCGGGCGAAGGGGCTAAGCCCGTGTTTCGCGACCAGCATCCCCGAGGCCGTAAAAATTCCCCACTTAAACAAATCGCGTTTGGTGATTTGGCCGCTGCTCAGCGCCTTGACGATGTCAGCGCGATTGCTACGGGCATGCTGAGCTTCGCGCTGCCGCGCACGGGACGCGTCCTTTGGGAGATACATTTATTGGCTCCACACTCCTGGCGGCGAAGGCCCGCACCACGTTCAATGATCATATTTCTATTGAACTGAGCCGCGTTCCAAAGCTGCCGGAAATACGGCAAGCTGCACAGGAGACATCTAATTAGCGGCGGGGCGGAGCTAGTGAAGTTGGACTGAAGTCCCGAGCGCGGCAAAGCTTTGCGGTGACAAGGCAAACGATGAACTGCAACAGGAACTCTGGACATGCAGCGCTTGCCAGACGGCGGCGCAGCTTAAACCGCACCAAAGCCCAACTTTGCGGGGCAAATCATCACAGACTTGTGCTTGTGCCCTTAGCGCCCAATGTTTAGATTGGGGATTAGTCCCTCAAAGGAGCTAGCCCTTATGACCGGCGCCACCGCCAGTCCAACTTCGTCTCAGCCGCTCGTCGACCCATTTGGGCGCGGCATCGCGTATTTGCGCGTGTCGGTCACAGACCGCTGCGACTTCCGCTGCGTCTATTGCATGTCCGAGCACATGACGTTCTTGCCCAAGAAAGACCTGCTCTCGCTCGAAGAGCTGGACCGGCTTTGCTCGGCGTTCGTGGCGCGCGGCGTGAAGAAATTGCGACTAACTGGCGGCGAGCCGCTGGTGCGCAAGAACATCCTGTGGCTGATCGAGCGCCTCGGCCGCCATCTCGAAACTGGCGCGCTTGAAGAACTGACGCTGACAACCAACGGCAGCCAGCTTGAGAAATATGCCACCGAACTCAAGGCCGCCGGCATGAAGCGCATCAACGTCTCGCTCGACACGCTTGACCCGGTAAAGTTCAAAACCATCACCCGGTGGGGTGATTTGAGCGTTGTCTTGCGCGGCATCGACGCGGCACAAGCGGCTGGTCTCAAGGTCAAGATCAACGCCGTGGCGCTAAAAGGCGTGAACGAAGACGAGATCGATGATCTGATTCGGTTCGCGCACGGACGCGGCGCCGATCTGACGCTGATCGAGACCATGCCGTTAGGCGACATCGACGAAGACCGCACCGATCAGTATCTGCCGCTCTCAGTCGTGCGCGCGCGCCTCATGGACAGCTACACGCTGGAAGACAACGCTTATCGCACGGGCGGCCCAGCCCGTTATGTGACGGTCAAAGAAACTGGCGGGCGCTTGGGCTTCATCACCCCGATGACGCATAACTTCTGCGAGAGCTGCAACCGCGTTCGCCTCACCTGCACCGGCACGCTCTATATGTGCTTAGGCCAGGACGACGCCGCTGATTTGCGCGCACCTTTACGCGCCTCAGCCGATGATGCGGCGTTGCAGGCCGCCATCACCGAAGCGATTGCCCGCAAGCCCAAGGGACACGACTTTATCATTGACCGCCGCACCAAGAAGCCCGCCGTTGCGCGCCATATGAGCGTGACCGGCGGTTGAGCCGGAAAGATTTGCGATGGAGCTTCCAGAAAATTTACGTGCGCAGTGGATTGCCCAAACACAGCTCTTGCTCGATTCTTTTCAGACTTTGCTCGGACGCGAGCTTATCGTTCGCAGCGGCAACGCCGAAGACGAGTTCAAGCGCTTGTGGGACGCACCATTTGTTGCTCTATCGCATGGGACCGAAGCTGACCCCATTTTAAACTTCGCAAATCGCACCACGCTCATGCTTTGGGAAATGCCCTTGGACAAGCTCATCACAATGCCATCGCGCTTAACTGCCGAGCCGATGGAGCAAACGAGGCGCCAAGAGTTTTTAGAGCAAACGCACCGTCAAGGGTTCATGTCAGGCTACGAAGGCATCCGCATCAGCGCCGCCAGCCGCCGCTTTCTGATCCAGAACGCCACGATCTGGAACCTGACCAGCGGTGACGGCCAGCCCGCAGGCCAAGCCGCAACTTTTGACACATGGTCGTTTCTGCCGTGAGCAAGGCTCATGCCGCCTCAAACCCGCCGGCCTCAATGCGTGACGCTGGCCTCAAGGGTGAATTTTTCCAGCGCGCCAGCCAAAGCTCCCGGGATCACAAACGCGAAGGGGCCCAGAAATTGCGCGCGTGTTACTTCGGATTTGGCCGTCAGTTTTAGCGACAAAGTTTGTCCCGCCTCACCGTTGAAGCGGCTGGCACTATCAAGCATAGCCACGAGGTTGGCGCTCGGCTGAGCGGGATCGACGAGGCGCTGTTTGAGGTCCGCAATCACGCCGGGCTTTGGCATTTCAGGTGCTGCAGCCGCACCTCACCCCATCAAGGCATTCGCCGCACCCAGCGCTCCAGCGTCTATAACCTTCAGGTCGATGCCCGCAATGGTCATCGATGGCAACGCCGCTGCAAACTGTCCTGGCTCAACACTGAACGCGCTGCGCTGGACGTTTCCAAGTTTGATCTGCACCGAGAGCGAGCCGAGATGATCAACGGAGATTTCCAGCGGTATGATCCCAAACGACTGGCTGCCCTCATTGAAGGCTGCGCCAACATCCATAGCCATCGAGATGGATTGGAGGCCCAGCCCGATCA
>JAYTQI010000083.1:0-2338 GCA_043746825.1 Hyphomicrobium sp.
AAACAGGTTTGCGCCATCAAACGTTGATGTGCCGGTCCAGCTTATTCATAGGCGGTGCCGTTATCCCTGCACCCAAGGCAGGCCGGCGGCTTTCCAGCCTGCGACCCGTCCGCGTTGACGATTGGGATCGAGTGGCCCCTCGAAACCTTCCGCCACATTCCGGCAGCGCTGATAGCCAGCGGCCGTCATTACTTCCGCGGCCATGCGGCTGCGTCCGCCCGACCGGCACAAGAAGAAGACTTCGTCGTCTTTCTTCACACCAGCGGCCTCAAGTGCGGTTGTCAGCCGCTGATCAAATTCTGCATCAACCCGATTGTCGGGAAAGGTCTGCCACTCGATCGTCACAACCCGTTTGCCAAGATCATTGAGATCCGGAAGGCCAACGAACGCCCATTCCGCACGGGTGCGAACGTCGATCAGCACGGACGTGGGATCGGCCTTCAGACGCGCCCACGTTTCATCAACAGACACATCTTGGACGGGAACAGTTTGTGACAACGGCAAAGAGTATCCCCTACGCACAACCCACAGTTCAGCTCGCAGCTGTGAGTGCCCCAACAAAGCAACCTCAAGTAAAGCCAAAGAACATGATTTTCCCGCGCACACATGCACGTAGAAGTACGCTCAATTGCTCAGCAATGACGATGATGCCAGGAATGCAATACTAGGTAGATACCCCGGACTCTACGCTCGTCGACTTGACGCGTGGAGAAGACAGATGGCCCCCGCTCATCCACGCTCTATTAACTATCTGCTAACGACTTTGATGGCAAGCCGCCCACAGGTCTGAGACAGGCCCCGCATGCCAGAAATAGAATTTCCACAGAGGCGGTGGATAACACTTTCAATCTGGCATCTCCTGTGGAGAACCACGCTGACTCTCAAGGGGTTTTTGGATCGCAGCCCGCCCTGTTCGAGGCCCCTTCGGCGTTGTCGCCACGCTGAACCAAAAACCTCATTTTCTATTAGGTGGCCAGGACTCGGGCGTCGCGCCCAAGACCGCGATCAGCACGAACATGGGGGCCTCAAGCCCCTAGAATCCAGAGGGTTAGTTGCGTTCAAAAAAAAACGGGCTCTGTGAGAGCCCGCTCTTTACTGTTGCGAATACGCAACAGGGAGAAAAAGTCGACAGGTCGCCCGAATAAGCTGTCAGGCTGTCATGGCCTTGACACGCTTTGTCAGGCGCGAAATTTTTCGGGCAGCCGTTTTCTTGTGCAAAATACCCTTCTGGGCAGTGCGCATGAGAAGCGGTTGGGCTGCCTTCAATGCTGCGAGCGCTTTGCCCTGATCGCCACCTGAAATGGCTTCTTCAACGGTGCGAACTTCAGATTTTAAACGCGAGCGGCGGCCCTTATTGATTTCGGTCTGCCGGATCATTTTGCGCGCGGCCTTTTTAGCCGACGACGTATTGGCCATAACTCTTCCTCTTCAAAGTGTTCACGGTCCGGGCGCCCCATCACGCAGATACGTAATTGGGGCATTGTGCGACGCCAGCGACGGCGCTCACAGGTCCAGCGGACCCATCTTAAATGCGTTTACCGCCCGGAACGGAGGTTCCGAGCGGCACGGTGCCCCTCTCATAACCCTGGCTCGCATGGAGGTCAACGCCGGGACCCCTCATCGGCAGCAATTTCGTGAAAAAACCAGTATTCACGCCCGTGACGCAGCGCAAAGTCATGTATTGTCTGCCTGCTTCACGGATTGATTCACGCGCCGCTTTGCCTCGGGGGAGGGTTTGATGACATCATTAACCGCATGGATGATCAATTTAACGCTCAGTTTGTGTGTGATCATATTGGCGGCAGGGGCCAATAGCTCGACTCTGCACATGGCCGCCTCTGGCGCCGTCAGTTTGGTGTTTGCGCTTCTGGCGGTGCGCGAGCATGCCGCCCTCACAGCCGCGAACGCCACCAAGAGCATAATTGGCGCTTCAACGGCGCGCTACTCAGGGCTGCTCTGGGCCTGGGGCGCACTGGGCATGCTGGTGACTTACGATTTCATCCTCGACAAGCACTGGCCTGAGTGGATTCAATACTTTCTCGGATTCATGCTCGCGGCGGCAGGGTGCCTGTTCTTCGCCAATGTGCTGACCAAGGACTCTGAAAGCGGCAAGGACGATGCGTCTGTGAACAGCCTTGGCCGCATGCTTGTCATTGTACAGTTCGTGGGCATGATGGTGGCTGCCATTTCGATGCTTATCGATGGAAAATTTCCGCGCGGGACCGAGCATCCCGACTGGGCAGCTTGCAACATCTTTTTCTTCGGCGCACTTTCTATCGCTGCCATCAGCTTGAATGCGCTTCTGACAACACGCCGCACCTGAAATGCGAGATCCCTA
>JAYTQI010000084.1:0-5123 GCA_043746825.1 Hyphomicrobium sp.
AAGGAACGCGGACGTCATGCAATCAGCATTGCCAAAAAGCCGCCTTGGACGAGGCCTTGCCTCCCTCATCGGTGAGCCGATGCAAAATGGCTCGCGCTTACCGCCCGAGGGCGAGCAGCGGATGGTGCCGGTTGGTCAGGTCAAGAGCAGTGTGCTCAACCCGCGCAAAGATTTCCGCGAGGATGAGCTGGCGGAATTGGCGGAATCGATCCGCACCAAAGGTTTGGTGCAGCCGATTATCGTGCGTCCGGATCCGAAAGCCAACGGCGATTTTGAAATCGTCGCCGGTGAACGCCGCTGGCGCGCAGCGCAGAAAGCTGGCCTGCATATCGTGCCGGTGATCGTGCGCGAATTGACAGACAAGGAAGTCGTCGAACTTGCGATCATCGAGAACGTTCAGCGCCAGGATTTGAATGCGATAGAAGAAGCTTCCGGTTATCGCGATCTCATTGAGCGTTTCGAATACAATCAGGAGCAATTGTCCGAGATCATCGGCAAAAGCCGCAGCCATGTCGCCAACACGCTGCGCTTGTTGAAACTGCCAGCGACGGTTCAGGCGCTGCTACAACAAGGCAGCCTGACCGCTGGTCACGCCCGCGCGCTCATTGGCCGTGACGACGCCGATGCCTTGGCGCGCCGGATTGTTGAGGAGCAGCTAAACGTTCGCGAAGTTGAAGCGCTGGTGCAAGGCCGGGAAGATAACGGCACCGCTTCTATCCCACGTAAGACCCGTGATAAAGACCCCGATACCAAGGCGTTCGAGAAAGAGCTGGCGGACCTGTTGGGTCTCAAGGTCGAGATCAAGCGCGGCTCGGGTGAGAGCGGGCATTTGGTCATTAAATTCGGCAATTTCGACCAACTCGACTACATCCGGCAGCGCCTCGGCGGCGGCTGAGGATCCGCACTTTACCCGTCCCCGCGCGCGCAGCACCCTTCCTCCTGGTACTGCGCAGACGCGGGAGCGCGCCACGGCTACCCTGCAATTTGCGAAGTTCCCGTGTCTGCAGTGCACCGAAAGGACGCTGCACTGCGCACGGGATGACGGGTACGGCAATAAACTTAAAGCCGCGTCTGCCCTTGACGGCGGGGCTGTGACTTGGTGGTGTGCCTCTCCCAAGCCGATGGGCGGTGTTGGCGAGCGGACCGCAGGATTGTGCGATGGCCGGACATACCCTCGACCGGCTAGCCGCACTGATCGCGGAGCGGCGCCAGTCCAGTACGGACAAGTCCTACACGCGCCAGCTCCTGGATGGCGGCACCGAGCGCTGCGCCAAGAAATTCGGCGAGGAAGCCATTGAGGCTATCATCGCGGCTGTGGGCACGGATCGCGAGGTCTTGAAGGGCGAAGCCGCTGACGTGCTCTATCATCTCATCGTTTTGCTTGAGAGCCGCCGCGTTCCTTTGAGCGAGGTGTGTGCGGTGCTGGAAAATCGGATGGGGCAGTCGGGGCTAGACGAGAAGTCAGCACGGGGAGTTCCCAAGCCGTGAAACCCCGCCGTGTCATACTTGGTACGGGCATCGATCTTGGCGCAGAGAGTGGTTTTGCCTCGGGCTTACAGTTCTCGCCCTACCGCATATTCACGCGCGAGGAATGGGCACGGCTTCGCGCTGATACGCCAATGACGTTGAAGCCGAGTGAGCTCGAAGAACTCTCAGGCGTTATCGAGGAATTATCAGTCAGTGAGGTCGAGCAGATTTATTTGCCGCTCTCGCGCTTGCTGAACTTGTATGTCGCGGCCGCTCAGAAACTGCACAACGTATCGTCGCAATTTCTTGGCCGCAAGGATTTGAAGGTTCCCTTCATTGTCGGTGTGGCCGGGTCGGTTGCTGTCGGCAAGAGCACGACAGCGCGCGTCTTGAAGGCGCTGTTGGCGCGCTGGCCCGATCATCCGCGTGTTGATCTGGTGACGACCGATGGTTTTCTCTATCCCAATACTGAATTGGCGCGCCTCGATCTGATGGAGCGTAAGGGTTTTCCGGAAAGCTTTGATACCGCGCGGTTGCTGAACTTTCTGGCGGATGTGAAATCGGGTGCGGCACGTGTCGAAGCGCCGGTATATTCGCATTTCCAATATGATATTCTGCCCGGGCAAACGCTTGCCATTGAGCGCCCAGATATTCTGATTATCGAAGGCTTGAATGTGCTGCAGCCGGCCAGCATGCCGCGCGGCGGAGAGGCGATTCCGTTTGTTTCCGATTTCATCGATTTTTCAATTTATATCGACGCGGCGGCGGATATCATCGAGCAATGGTATGTGACGCGCTTTATGCGTCTTCGCAGTACAGCGTTTCGCGATCCCGGAGCGTACTTCCACCAATACGCGCAAATGCCGCCTGAAGAGGCGCACCGGCGCGCACTGGGGCTTTGGCGCACGATTAACTTGAAGAATTTGGACGAGAATATTCTCCCCACCCGCCAGCGGGCGCGGCTGATCTTGCAAAAGAGCGCGAGCCACGACGTTGACTCGGTATCGCTGAGAAAACTCTGAGCAAAACGAGTTACGATTTACCCGTCATCCCGTGCGCAGTGCCACAACATATGAGTATGTGGCGCCGCGCGAGGGATGACAGGTGTGCCGCGCAAAAAAATGGGCCGCTTGGGGCAGCGGCCCAGATAGGACTTCGCATATAGAGCGTGATGGATTGTGCGTTAAGGCTGGATATCAGCCTTGGATACGGGGCGTATTGACCCCAGTTGCCGTATTGACCGGCCCAGTCACACGATGTGCGTGTACGCGGGCTTGAGGGACGGCGGTTATCGCCGAACTGGCTGCAAACTGCTTATATTTGTCGCGAAGCCGCCGGATGGCAGAGGGATCTGCGATCCCCATAACACGGATAGCGGTTGTCGGTTTCAAATTAGGATCAATTCTCAGCATTTCGACGAGACGCGCAATACGGTCGCTATCGTCAATTCCGGTCCCTTTCGGGCGGCCGCGGCTGGCCTTGGTCTTTAACATCAATCGAGCCTCGAATACAGCGATTCGTGTGATTGCAATGTGGAAGAACTTTTGATTGATTTCCAGGGAATTTAAATCGGAGGCCGAATTACCCCGTATTTCCTTGTGTATACGGGGCAAAAAACGGCCTATTAGGGCATTCCCAATTGTGGCAATTGCCGAATTGAACCGAATTGCGATTCGCCAATTGGGGTATTTAGACCAATAATCCCCGTTTCTGGGCCAGGGCTTTCAGGCTCGTTTCCGGTCTGGCGCCGACATGGCTGATGATTTCGGCGGCAGCGAGACTGGCAAGGCGTCCAGCAGTTTCCAGCCCTAAATCCCGCGAATATCCAAAGAGGAAGCCGCTCGCATAGAGATCACCAGCTCCCGTCGTATCGACGACCTGGGCTACGGGATCGACCGGTATTTGAATGGCCTCGCCGTCCGACATTATGACGGAACCTTTGGCGCTGCGCGTCAGCACCGCGAGCTTAGTATCGCGGCGGGCATGATTGGCGGCGGTATCGAAATCGTGCGTCTCATAGAGAGACGTGATTTCGCTTTCGTTGGCGAAAACAATATCAACGCCTGAGCGGATGAAGCTCAAGAATTCCTCGCGGTGGCGGCCAACGCAAAAACCGTCCGACAAGGTGAGCGCAACTTTGCGGCCTGCGCGTTTAGCTTCATCGCAGGCGTCGCGGAACGCGGCCTTGGCATCGTCGCGGTCAAAAAGATAACCTTCGAGATAGAGAATGGCACTATCGCGGATCAGATCGCGGTCGAGTGTCGCGGCATTGAAATCCGTCGAGATGCCGAGATAGGTATTCATGGTTCTTTCGCCATCGGGCGTCACCAATATCAGTGAGCGCGAGGTGGGCATAGAATTCGAAACGGGCTTGCCGTTGAAGGTGACGCCAATTGAGCGGATGTCGTGCGAGAAAATGCGGCCGAATTCATCGTCCGCGACTTTGCCGATAAAACCAGCTTTGGCGCCGAATGATGCGACACCCGCCATTGTGTTGGCAGCCGATCCGCCGGAGCTTTCAACTGCTGGGCCCATGCCGGCATAAATCGCGGCTATCGCATCAGCGTCGACCAGGCGCATCGAGCCTTTGTCAGCGCCAATTTTTTTGAGATACGGCTCTTCGCAGCGGCCAATAATATCGACAATGGCATTGCCGATGGCTGTGACATCAAAACGTGTTTGGCTCATGAGGCTCCCCTGCATTTGCGCCGCACTATAGGGCCGGGACCGGGCTGAGCAAGCGCGCGATCAGCGGCGCGGCGCCACGCTTTTATGCGATGCCATCATAGCCGATAGCGCTAGGATCAAGCGTTCGCCCAAAGTATCTTCGAGATTGGAATTGAGACGCGCGGCTTTGGCAGTTTCCGCGATGCGTTTGAGGGCTTGATCAAGCCCTGCCCGCGTCCAGCGCCGGCATTGGGCGGCGAACGCGTCCTTGGCTTTGAAATGCAAGGGTGGCCGCAAGCCCCGCAAGGCTTCGTCAAGTGAGCGGCCGCTATCGAGGTCGGCTCGCACCCGGTGCAGCCGCAGAAAATAGCGTTGGGTAATGAGAATAATCGCCTGGGCGCTCTCGCCTGACGCGATGGCGCGGCCATAGTCGGATATGGCGCGTGTGGCATTGCCAAGGGCTGCAGCTTCAGGAATCTTTTCCAAGGCCAAATCGGCGGCGTCGCCAACAATCGCTTCAATATCGTCGATGGTGACGAGATCGCGGCCCGTGCAATAGAGCGCCAGTTTTTCAATTTCAGCGCGCGACAAGGCCCTGTCGGCTCCAAGGCGAGAGACGAGCAGATCGCGGGTGTCAGGCTCAATTTTCATGCCGAATTGCCGGAGCACCTCATTGACGAGGGTTTCCAGGCCAGCGCCGTCATCGGGATAGCAAGCGACCGCTGCCAGGTTGGGCAAACCCTCAAAGAGGCTGCGCAGACCGTCATCGGATTTGAGATTGCCAGCTTCGACGATGAGAAAGCCCTCGAGCGCGCCTTCACTCAGCAAAGGCTTCAATAGTGGCGTTGAAATCCGCCGCCCGGCGGTCGCGCGCACGATCTTGCGGCCGGAAAACATCGGCCGGGTGTTCAGCTCAATGCTTAAGCGTCCGCTATCATTCTCAAGATCAGAGTCATCAAGGCGGAGAACTTCGCCAGCGGGGTTTTCAC
>JAYTQI010000085.1:0-2336 GCA_043746825.1 Hyphomicrobium sp.
ACCAAGGACCCGAAAACGGTCTTGGAAGAGGGCGCGCAGATTGTCGCCGATCCGAACGAGCCAATCCCGATGACAATGATCGGCCATGTCACCTCGTCCTATTGGTCAGCCAATTGCGGCAGCTCGATTGCGATGGGCTTGGTGGCGGGCGGCAAGGAGCGGATGGGCGAAACGCTTTACGTGCCGATGCCGGATCGGACCATCGAAGTCGAGATTTGCGACGCTGTGTTCTTTGACAAAGAAGGAGGGCGGATCAATGCCTGACATCGCCCTGCGCGCCGCGCCCTTGACAGGCCGCGCCGCCGCCACTGCACAAGTCTCAGTCATCCCTGCCGAGCCGACGTTTCGTGTCTCGCTGCGGGCGCGGGCGGATGCGGTTGCGGCGCTGTCGAAGGCGCTGGGACTAGCGCTGCCGGTGAGGCCGAAGAGTTCGGAAACCAAGGGCACACGAAGCGCGCTTTGGCTTGGGCCGGATGAATGGCTCGTCATTGACGCGGCTAAAACCCCTGCGGATGACCTCGCCAAGGTCAAGGTGTTGAACTCCGCAGTAGACATCTCCCACCGCAACACCGCAATCATTGTCTCCGGCGCAGCGGCGGAGGCAACGCTCTCGGCCGGCTGTCCTCAGAACCTCTCGCTGAAAGCGTTCCCGATTGGCGCGTGTTCGCGAACGATTTTGGGGAAGGTGGAGGTGGTTATCCTGCGCACTGGCTTGAGCGAGTTCCGCGTGGAATGCTGGCGCTCGTTCAGCGATTATGTGATGACGTATTTGGGCGAGGCGGCAAAGGGCGCGGTGGTTTAGGCGGCTAGGAGCTGATGCCAATAACCATCAAGCAATATCCAACAAGTGCACAATTGACGAGCGTGAAATAAAGGTGAGGTTGCCGGGCCTCTCCTTTGAAGAGCAGGAAATTGTGAAAGAGCGCGGTGGCACTGACGAGGAACAGGATGAGCAGTGCGGCGCCCCATTGCGGGTAGATGCCGAAGGTGACTGAGAGGCCGCCGGCAATCTGCGCGGCAAAGCCAAGCGCGGTCACCGCTGACGGCAGATTCCGGCGGTAATTGGTTTCCATCGATTTGCGTTCGGAAAAATGCATGAAATTGCGGATGCCAGCGATTACGAAGAACAGTCCAAGCACGACGCGGCCCGTCAAGATCAATGTTTCTGCGTATGTCATGTTTCCCCTCTTTCCGTTTTGATATCAGCCTGTTGAACAGGTTACTTTCAATTGCGATTTCATGATTGGCCAATGCTTCATTGCTAAAGTCGCACGTTGCAAGCCCATCGTGTTAATCCCCTTCCGGCGGCACTGTCGCGAGCGTAAGCCATGTCGCCGTGAACGCCGGCTTGATTAGCCCTTCGACTTCCAGCGCCACCTCATATGTGATCATCACGCGGCCCGAGGGTCTGATGTCGAGATCGGCGAGTTTGAACCGCGCCCGCACACTTGCGCCGGCCTTGACCGGACTCATAAAGCGGAGTTTGTCGAAGCCGTAATTGATCGCAAGCGTCGCGCCTTCAATCATCGGCAGCGCTTCATAGGCGAGCGTTGAGAGAAGCGAGACGGTGAGGAAGCCATGCGCGATGGCGCCGCCGAACGGCGTCTCGGCGGCGGCGCGGACGGGGTTGGTATGGATGAACTGATGGTCGTCCGTCGCGTCGGCGAAGCGGTCAATCATGTCCTGGCTGACCACGCGCCAGCCGGACAGGCCGATTTCCGTGCCGATCGCGGCGCTGAGCGCGTCAAGGGAAAGGCGTGGGAGAGTGTTCAATGCTAATCCATTCCGTCGGAGGCTGCGGCTTAACGTGATATGCAAGCGCGAGGCGCCCCCGCGCCGAGCGTTAGAGTTAACTTGCCGCCAAGTCCACAAAAACTTGGCCGAGGCCCTTCCGCCTTCGGCTGAATTCTGCTTGTTTGCAAATCCGCATGAGGGAGGATTGCATGTCAAAAACAATGAAGGGCCCGGCGATTTTTCTGGCGCAGTTTGCAGGGGACGAGAAGCCGTTCAACTCGCTGCCGAACATCACCAAATGGGCCGCAGGTCTAGGCTACAAAGGCGTGCAGATCCCGACTTGGGACGGGCGGCTGTTTGACCTGAAAAAGGCAGCAACCTCAAAAACCTATTGCGACGAGATAAAAGGCGTCTGCAAAGACTCGGGCGTCGAGATCACCGAACTCTCGACGCATTTGCAGGGCCAGCTTGTTGCTGTGAACCCGGCCTATAATGAAGCGTTTGACGCGTTTTGTCCCGACGAGGTGAAGGGCAAGCCAAAGGCGCGGCAGGCTTGGGCGGTCGAGCAGCAGATGCTTGCGGCCAAGGCGTCGCAGAACCTT
>JAYTQI010000086.1:0-2326 GCA_043746825.1 Hyphomicrobium sp.
CGCATTTTCGAATCCATGCTCGCCGCCCCCGACACCGAACAACTCGGCCTGCGCGGGCTATTCTTAGAAGCTGAACGCGAGGGCGCAGGAGATGCCGCAACGCAATTCGCTCAACGCGCACTCAAATCTAATCCTAAATTGGGATGGTCAGCGGACGCGTTGTTTGATCTTCAATGCAAGAACAAGGATTGGGCCGGCGCCCTCGACACCTTGAGCCTGGCCAAGAAAAACGGCCACTTCGAAAAAACACCGGCTGACCGCCGCCGCGCCGTGCTGCTGGCCGCCCAAGCCCAGGACAAGGAAGAAAACGAGACTGATAAGGCTCTCGCGCTCGCGCTTGAAGCCCATGCTCTGGCGCCCGATCTCGTTCCCGCCGCCGCTATTGCCGGACGAATTCTGGCCTCGCGTGGCAGCACAGGTAAGGCCGCCAAAATTCTGCAAAAGACTTGGGCCAAGGCCCCGCATCCCGAACTCGCAACTGCATATGCTTACGCCCGCATCGGCGACAGCCCGCGCGACCGCCTTGATCGCATCCAGCAACTCGCCGCCCTCAATCCGCATTCGATTGAAAGCCCGATCGCGGTCGCGACAACCGCGATCGAAGCCCGTCTGTTTGGCGAAGCCCGCCAAGCTTTGGAACCTTTGCTCACCAACCGGCTCACGCAACGCGTTGCAACCCTGATGGCGCGCATCGAAGCTGGCGACAAAGGCGAAATGGGCCGGGTCCGCGAGTGGCTCGCCCGTGCCGTTCATGCAGCACGCGACCCAGCCTGGACGGCTGACGGTGTGATCTCTGATCGCTGGGAGCCTGTTTCGCCAGTTTCGGGCACCCTCGACGCTTTTCAGTGGCGGGTTCCCGTGGAAACGCTGGAGAAGACCGGACCGGATCTGGTGGCTGAACGCCTTGAGGAGCTGCTGGCTATCAGTGCGCCCGCTGCTGCACATGACCACGAGGCGTCAGCCACGAAACTTGGCACAGTTCCTCACGGGCCACGGCACGCCGACGCGATAGACGCTGAAGCTGTGACGATCCGGCCTGAGCCTGTCAAAGCGGCGCACGTGCCTGCATCCCGCACAAGCGAGGTTGCCATATCACCAGAGAAAGCCGCTAAGACCGAATTTCTGGTTGATCCCGTTAAGCCAGCTTCTGTTGCGCGGCCTTCCCCCGCAGTGCCGTCCACCGAGGTCACGCTTGTGAAACCCGCAGTTGTGCCCAAGAATGCCGAAACGGCCGCTTCGACTGCTGCGGTGTACGCCGCCCAACAACCCAAACCAATGGCGGGGAAACCTGACCCGAAGATATTCTTGCCGCCGCGCGCGCCCGACGATCCAGGGCTTGATGACAGCGCAACCGATGCCGCCAAGACCGTCCAAACCAAGCGCAGCTTCGCACGTTGACGTAGCGCGGGGTCATCCTATCGCTGGCGCTTGCAATTGCTGATCGCAACGGCTATCCCTCCCCACCTGCGGCGGAACTGCCGCACCGGATTTCGCCGCTTTAGCTCAGCCGGTAGAGCACGTCATTCGTAATGACGGGGTCAGGTGTTCGAGTCACCTAAGCGGCACCATATTTCCTAATAAAATCAATAACTTAGTGAATTTCTGTAGTGAGGTAAAATAGTACCTCCGCCTCTGTGTGCCCTGCTATGTGCCCCGGGAGGGCGAGACTTGGGGCGCTCCAGTGCGACAATTTGGGTCACTTTATGCGGGCATGATGGGACGATGCTTGAGCCCGCCGGTCATGCTTCGAGGATTACCTGCGGAACGTAAGCCGACACACAAGCCTCACAAGACGTTTCAGCGACGGTGCGTTTACTGGCCACCGCAGCGGTCGCGTGGCGGAGCAAAACCAGGCCACCCACTTGACTGATCCTGTCCCGAATTCAGGGAGAGATGACGCGCCACAATCATATTTCATGGAAAATGGTGTTTAAGTATCGTTCTTCACGTGATAGTATCAATTTTCACGTAATGTCCGTCTTGTAACCAATTTTCGCAGGGTGCAATCGTTTTTCATGGCGAAGCAGCCCAAAACCCGTTTTTCAGGCCCAGTTGCCGTTTTTCTGGAGCGGCGGCTGCCGGAGACCGCCACACCGGCTGGATACGCCGCATTGATCGACGCCTACCGCCTGCACGTTCCGGTCCCCATTACGCTGTCTGCCATTTCTGTCGGCCACAAATCCTTGACACAAGGCGGATGGCGGCTCTTTAGCCCCAGATACGCGCCAGATGCAACGCTCGAAGGCCAACTGACCTTTGCCTTGAAGCATGAAGGGTTGGACCTCGCGGTCTTGAAGCGGCTTTTTCTCGCTCAACCCGCAGGCGA
>JAYTQI010000087.1:0-5087 GCA_043746825.1 Hyphomicrobium sp.
TGGCCGCCAGGTCCTTGATCTCGGCCACGTCCGCTGTATCGACGAAGAATTTCATTGTTCGCTCCGCTAAATGCGCCGCAAGCTCGCCTCATCGGTCCGCCTAGGGTATCACCCTGATTCTTAGATTAGCTTCTAGTCCGGCAGTGGCCCCTTTGGATAGTCTTCTCGACAAAATGCAAAACGGCGCAAGCCCCGCCCCGCCAGGGCGGCTGGTGCCCGTTCTCATGCCTGTCGCGCTCGACCAGACTTATGACTACCTGGTGCCGAAAGACTTTGACTTGCAACCGGGCAGCTTTGTGCTGGTGCCGTTTGGGCCGCAAAACCGCATCGGCATTGTCTGGGATGAGCCCAAGGGCGAACAGAAGAAGCTCGACCCTAAAAAGCTGAAAGCCATCACCACTCGTCTCGATGTGCCGCTGCTCCCTCTCATGTCGCTGCGTTTCGCCGAGTGGATCGCGAAGTACACGCTTGCCCCCTTAGGCATGGTCGCGCGTATGATGATGAGCGCGCAGACAGCCTTCGAGCCGTCCAAGCCGCGCTTTGGCGTTTCGCTCGTTGAAGGGGCGCCTAGCCCACAGAAAATGACGCCCGCGCGAGCTAATGCTTTGGAGATCGCGGCTGACGGCTTGATCCGCGCCAAATCCGAACTCGCGCATCTGGCCGGCTGCTCAACCGCAGTCATCGACGGCCTCGTCAAGACCGGCAACCTGATCGACGTCGCGATCCCTGATAAACTATTCCCGCGCCCCAATCCGAGCCACCACCAAACGCAATTCTCGGATGATCAAGGCCAAGCCGTCATATCCTTGCGGTCAGCCGTTGAAGCGCAAAATTTCTCAACCACACTCCTTGATGGCGTTACTGGCTCAGGCAAGACCGAAGTTTATTTCGAGGCCGTGGCCGCAACGCTTAAAGCGGGACATCAAGCGCTGATCATGCTCCCAGAAATTGCGCTCACAAGTCAATTCCTGGATCGCTTTGAGCGCCGCTTTGGCGTCAAACCCGTTGAATGGCACTCAGCGCTCAGTCCTCCCGAGCGTGGCCGGATCTGGAAAGGCGTGGCGCGCGGCGATGTCCGTTGCGTCGTCGGCGCGCGTTCGGCGTTGTTTCTGCCCTTTCCCGAGCTTGGCCTCATCATCGTCGATGAAGAGCACGACCAAGGTTACAAGCAGGATGATCGCGTTCACTACCAGGGCCGCGATATGTGCGTGGTGCGCGGCAGCCTCGGCAAGTTTCCGGTGATCTTGGCCTCTGCGACTCCTTCGATTGAAAGCCACGTCAACGCCATTACCGGGCGCTATCGCCATGTTGTTATTCCAGGCCGTTTCGCGGGTGCTGAGCTGCCCGAGGTTCAAGCCATAGACTTGAAACGCGAAGGTCCTGAGCCCGGCAAATGGCTGGCCCCGCGCCTCGTCGAGGCCATGATAGAAACGCTCGCCAAAGGCCAGCAATCGCTGTTGTTCCTCAACCGGCGCGGATATGCACCACTCACACTGTGCCGGGCCTGCGGCCATCGCTTTGAGTGCCCGCAATGCACCGCCTGGCTGGTCGAGCATCGTTTCAAGAAGCGCCTGAACTGCCACCATTGCGGGTTCTCGCTGCACCTGCCGGAGAAATGCCCGAAGTGTGCAACGCCCGATAGTCTCGCGGCTTGCGGGCCAGGTGTTGAGCGCGTTGCTGAAGAAGTTACGGAGCGTTTTCCCCAAGCTCGCGTCGCGCTGCTCTCAAGCGATCTCATTCCGGGATTACTGGAAATGCGCGCGATGATTCACAAAATCGAAGCTGGCGAGATCGACATCATCGTCGGCACCCAAATTGTCGCCAAGGGTCACCACTTTCCGAGCCTCGCATTGGTTGGCATTGTTGACGGTGATCTTGGCCTCGCGCACGGCGCCGACCCGCGTGCGGGCGAGCGCACGTTTCAGCTCTTGCACCAAGTCACAGGCCGCGCGGGCCGCGCCTTCGCGATGGGGCGCGGGCTGGTGCAAACCCACATGCCGGAGCATCCCGTCATGCAGGCGATTGTAGCGAGTGATCGCGAAGCGTTTCTCAACTACGAGATCAAAACCCGGCAAAGCGGGCTGCTGCCGCCCTATGGCCGCCTCGCCGCGATCATCATTTCCGCGCGCGACAAAGAACTGGCTGAAAAGACCGCCCGCTCTGTCGCCCGTCTCGCGCCGCCGTCCGAGAAAATTTCCGTGCTCGGTCCTGCCGAAGCGCCCATCTCCATCGTGCGTGGACGCTATCGCTGGCGCATCCTGGTCAAAGCCCCGCGCGAGATCGACATCCAATCGTATCTCCGCGCCTGGTCATCATCATTGCCAACGATGAAAGGCGACATCCGCATCACCCTCGACATCGACCCGTATAGTTTTTTGTGAGAAATACCAACTTGTAGGTTGGGTTAGCTCGGCCACAGTTGTTGAAATTTGAATATCAATGGATTGGTCCGAGCGTAACCCAACAACTTTGGTTCAACGATCTCACATGAGGTTGTTGGGTTACGCACTGGAATAGCGATCTCGCTCCAACTGAAACTCCTTGGCCGGTGCTAACCCAACCTACGATTCATCGTTTCGCTAACACCCCTTTCATAAAGACTTGCGATATGTGTTAGATAGAATTTGCGTTCGCCAGCAACCGCTCAACTTTGATCCCGATATCACCCATGCCCCTTCGCATCGCCTGCCAGATGGACCCAATCGCCGCGATCGATATTCGCGGCGATTCAACGTTTGCGATCCTGCTCGAAGCGCAAAAGCGCGGCCATGATATTTTTTATTATGCGCCACCCAATCTCTCGCTGCACGGTGACAAGTTGCTGGCGCGCGGCCACACGCTCAAAGTCAAAGACACAGCTGGCGATCACTACGCACTCTCAAATGAGCGCGTTGAAGATTTGAGTAGCCTCGACGTCGTGCTGCTGCGCCAAGATCCGCCCTTCGATATGGGCTACATCACCAGCACACATTTGCTGGAGCGCATCCACCCCAAAACCTTAGTCGTCAATGACCCAGCGCACGTTCGTAACGCGCCAGAAAAAATCTGGGTGCTCGACTTCCTCGATCTGATGCCGCCAACACTTGTAACGCGCCAACTCGGCGACGTGCTGGCCTTCCGCGCCAAATACAAGGACATCATCGTCAAGCCGCTCTACGGCAATGGCGGCGCGGCAGTGTTTCGCATCAAGCCCGAGGACAGCAATCTCTCGTCTCTGGTTGAAATGTTTCTAACCGTCTTCCGCGAGCCATTCATGGTGCAGGAGTTCCGCCCTGAGGTAAAGGATGGCGACAAGCGCATTATCCTAATTGACGGCGAGATCGCGGGCGCGATAAATCGGGTGCCGCAGCAAGGCGAAACGCGTTCAAACCTGCACGTTGGCGGCAAGGCGGCGGCGGTTGAACTTAACCAACGCGATCACGAGATTTGCGCGCGGCTCAAACCAGAACTCAAAAAACGCGGCTTGCTGTTCACCGGCATCGACGTCATCGGGCCCTATCTCACCGAGATCAACGTCACCTCGCCAACCGGCATCCGCCAAGTCAAAGCCTTTGGCGGTAATGATATCGCGGCCATGATCTGGGATGCTATTGAGAAAAAGCGGGCGGCAACCAAGGCATGATGATTTTTAGATTTCCAAGATTATTCACAGCGCTGTGGATTTTTGTGTCGCTCATTTCATTTCTAGGAATTTCAGCCCCCCACGCCTGCGCCGCCGATGCCTCACCCTTCGCCGCACTTGCAGGCAGGTGGACGGGCGAAGGCCGTCTCGGCCTTAAAGACAGCTCGCCGGAAACCGTCAAATGCCGCGCCACGTATTTTCTAACCGATGGCAAAGACGAGCTGAAGCAAAACATCCGCTGCGCAACGGCTGGCGGTACTATTGAAATTCTAAGCGTTCTCGAAAATGCCGGCGGCGCGCTCACTGGCACGTGGCAAGAAACCACTCATAACATCGCGGGCGGTTTAACCGGGCAAGTGACGCCGTCTGGCTTTCGCATCGTCGTCAAGGGCGGTGATCTTGCGGCCAATATGGACATCATCCTCAAGCCCGGCAACAACCAGCAGACCGTCGAAATTCAATTCTTTAACAGTGCCCTCACTGGCCTGACGATGATGATGACAAAAAGTTAGTGGACGCGGTAACGGCACCAGACCCAGATCTACGATTTCGCTTCGGCTTTCCACGGATCATAAGATCCGAACGACCAGACGTGGCCCTCGGGATCGCGGGCGGCGTAGTTGCGGCCACCGTAACTTTCGTCTTTCGGCGCAATCAATATCTCGGCACCAGCGGCAACAGCATGAGCGTGGTGCGCGTCGACATCTTCGACGATAACATAAACAGTTTGGGTGCAGCGTCCGCCGGCTTTGTCCGGCATCGTCATGAAGCGCTTGCTGAAATCACCTTTGCCATCGGGTCCGATCATAATCATGCCGGCACCGAACGTCATTTCGGCATGCACCACGGCGCCGGTGTCGTCTTTGTGGACGGCATGCGGATAGAAACCGAACGCCTTTTCCAGCCACGCGAGGGCTGTGTTCGGATCGGCGTAGCTAAAACATGAGATCATCGTCACTTTTGTGCGATTGGGATGTGCCAGCATCGTGCGGCCCTCTGATTGACCTTTGTCATCTCCCCTTTAAAACATATGTTCTTTTTTTGTTCTTGTCAAATCGTGGGCTTTGGGGTAAACGATCACAGGTCGGAGCGGTTTGAGAGGCGTCATGTACGGTCAAATCTCCACCCTTGCGTTTATTGGCATCGAAGCCCGCGCCGTTGAGGTCCAGGTCCGCATTACCGGTGGCCAGCAAGCCTTCGTCATCGTCGGCCTGCCCGACAAAGCAGTGGCCGAGAGCCGCGAGAGGGTGCGCAATGCCCTGCACGCTGTTGGCTTGGGAATGCCGTTCAAGCACATCACCGTCAATCTCGCGCCAGCTGACCTGCCCAAAGAAGGCAGCCACTTCGATTTGCCGATTGTGCTGGCCATGATGGTGGCGATGGAGGCCGTCGCGCCAGATGCGATTGCAGGCTTTGCTGCCATCGGCGAGTTAGCATTGGACGGAGCCATCCGCGCAGTACCTGG
>JAYTQI010000088.1:0-11895 GCA_043746825.1 Hyphomicrobium sp.
GGGGGGGTTCGTGTCACGAGATCGCGCAAAACATTGGACGCGCGCTCCAGCGCATCATCATAGGCTGGCAGCCGCTCTGCATCGCGCTCAGAAAACGCCGCTATGGCGCGCTGACGGGGTACAAGACCGTAAGGCATCAGCAGGCTGCGCGTGCCATCCACGGGCCAAAAATTCGCGGCTGGGCGCTCCACGATGCACAGGCCGTGACGCGCCAGTTCGAGATCTCGTATAACTTTAGGATTGAGCAGACTGACCGTATATGCGGCGACCGAATTTCTAAAGCCCGGCGCGAATTCTTCCGTTAGCGCGGCCCCGCCCACCACAGAATTCTTCTCGAGCACAATGACCGACAAGCCCGCAGCTGCGAGATAACCAGCAGCGGTGAGGCCGTTGTGACCGCCGCCCAAAATCGCAACATCGTAGATTTTGCCCGCCATACCTTGGGTTGTTGCGCACTTATAACCGCGTTGGCAACCGGGAGCAGGCGAAATTGTTCAGTCAAATGAGGGTGCTGCACCGCACGGCAAGTTTGCGCGGATAACCCTCTATTAGCATTGATTGCTGCAATCTATCGGCGCAGGTTGACCATTAGGGACTCATTCAGACTTGCGGGCTAGTCTTCACAGAGAACCAATCATGCCAATCTGCTTAACATTTGTGAACAGAGCCATGACAGCCGCCAGCCAAGTCATCCACGACGCCAGATTGCACACCTCAGAGCAGGCTGATGCCAGGCTCAAGATCGCTGGTCTTGCGGTGGCGGCGCTCTTGCCCGCGATATTCTGGACGATGGTGATCGCTGGCGTTGGCCGCTACTTTGACCTCAACTTTTCGCCAATGGCTTTGGCCTACGCCGGATCGGGTATCGGGCTGTTTCTGACTGCCGTTTGCGCGCCGCTGATTGCCAACGTTTAAACCCGATAGGCGCACATCAAGACGATCCACCCCACGTGCATTGCAACTTGCTACAGACTTTTCCGCGCGCGCCAACGATTGAACAGCGCGATGGTACAAAGCTGCATGACCGGCAGCTATAGCTCGACAGGCAACCACGATAACTGCCGGACTTTTTGAAGTTGCAGGTCGTCACGGTCTGACAATCGCGCTGAGCATCGCCCAAGCTGTCCTTTGCGGACGCGGTCATTCCTGACGACAGGGCCGCCGCAACCAATGTCACAGATAAGACGACTGAAATCCGCATGGCGCAGCCCTCGCGTTGCATAAGCCATTTACAGCTTGCTGCAGTTCTGGACCCAGCGCAACGCCCTTGAACCCCTATTTCAGAATGGGGTTACTCAGCTGCCACGCGCTTCTTGGGCCGCACCAGGGCCATATAATCGTTGAGAAGGTTTTCGCAGATCTGCGCCGGTTTATAGGTATGGGAGCCGATCTCTGACACAGGCGTCACTTCGGCTGCAGTTCCGGTAATGAAGCACTCGCTGAACGAGCCAAGCTCTTCCGGCATGATCGGACGCTCAATAATCTCGATCCCCCGGGCTTTGGCCAGCCCAATGACGGTGCGCCGCGTAATGCCGTCCAGGAAGCAATCGGGCTCGGGCGTATGGATCGCGCCATCCTTAATCAGGAACAGGTTGGCGCCGGTGCATTCCGCGACCCGGCCCCGGTAGTCGAGCATGACAGCATCAGAATACCCTGCCCGTTCCGCCCGGTGTTTTTCGATGGTGCAGATCATATAAAGGCCCGCCGCCTTAGCTTTACATGGGGCGCAGGCAGGGTCAGGACGGCGATACTTCGCCATCGTCAAGCGGATGCCTTTAAGGCGCTGTTCCATGGGGAAATAAGAGCCCCAGTTCCAGGCCGCGATGGCGAGGTGGATCTTGGACGATTGGGCGGAAACACCCATCATTTCACTGCCACGCCACGCAATTGGCCGGACATAACAATCTGAAAGATTATTGGCTCTAACCACATCGCGGCAAGCCTGATCTATCTCTGCGACCGTATAAGGAATCTCAAAGTCCATGATGCTGGCGCCTTCGTGCAGGCGGCGGCTGTGCTCAGTTAACTTGAAGATCTCGCCGTCGTAGGCCCTCTCGCCCTCGAACACAGCACTCGCATAGTGGAGCGCATGGGTCAGGACATGAACATTGGCTTCGCGCCAAGGCACCATCTGGCCATCCAGCCAGATGAGGCCGTCGCGGTCGTGATAAGGGGCGGGGTCTGCCATGTGTCTTCAGGTCCTGGGGTCGTTAATAGGCGGGCCATATGAGGTCTCGGCCTGCAGCTTCAATCTACGGCGTGCAACCCTGGAGGCTTATCCCCCAATCCGCTTGCCTGCAAGCCTCTCACATTCTTGGGCCGCGCCCAACAATTTGACTTGAAACATGAAACAATCAAGGCCAATAAGTCAACATGACTGACATAACGTCTGATACCGCGTCGAGCCGGCGTAATGCGGCCCAGAGTGCGTTGAGTTCCTCGAGTTCTCCGGCCGTCTCTCCCGAGACCGTTCAGATGGATCTCGTCGCGTGCGTGGAATTATTTTATTTCGCCTATCGCGATTTCACCTGCGATCCCGATACCATTCTTGAGCAATACGGCTTTGGCCGTGCTCATCACCGGGTCTTGCATTTCGTGCATCGAAATCCTGGTCTCAATGTTGCTGAGCTGCTCGATATTCTCAAAATTACCAAACAGAGCTTGGCGCGCGTTCTCAAACAGCTGGTTGGTGAGGGATTTATTATCCAGCGTGCGGGTAATGAAGACCGCCGGGAACGGCGGCTCTATGTGTCTGCCAAAGGTTCGCGCCTCACCGACAAACTGACGCAAATTCAAGTCAAGCGCCTGGAAACTGCACTCTCAAAAGCTGGCCCCGGCGCCGACGCGCTGACGCGCCAGTTCCTGTTCGGAATGATTGCAGAAAAAGATCGCGCCCATGTCGAAGCGCTGATCAAACAAAACATACCAAACACCAACGGCGGCAACACTGCGGGGCTGAAATGAAGGCCCCGGGCTCGCAACAACGCGCCGAGCCACTGCCGGACAACGCGCCGCACATTTTGGTGGTCGATGACGACCAGAAAATCCGTGAACTTTTAGGGCGCTTTCTTACCAACAATGGTTTTCGCGTCACTCAAGCAGCCGATGCAGCGTCAGCACGCTCTTTTATGCGCGGATTAACATTCGATCTCGTCTTGCTTGACGTTATGATGCCAGGAGAATCTGGCCTCAGCCTTGCCCGCGATCTCAAAGCAACCCGGCCGATCCCGATTTGCATGCTGACCGCACTCGCAGACAAAGAAGACTGCATCGCAGGACTTGAAGCTGGCGTTGAAGATTACGTCACAAAACCTTTCGAACCGCGCGAATTGCTATTGCGGCTCAAAATCATCCTCCGGCGTGCCCAGGCACCAGGGCCCCAGCGCGAAGAAGTCCGCATGGGGCCGTGCGTTTTCAACATGACGCGCGGCGAGCTGAAACGCGACGACGACCCGATCAGACTGACGGAGCGCGAACGCGATCTGTTGCGGCTGTTTTGTCAACGCATTGGGATGCCTGTCCCACGACACGAGCTGTCTAATGATGACTCAACGGGAAGCGAGCGCGCCATTGACGTCCAGATCAATAGATTGAGGCGTAAGATCGAATCCGACCCATCAAACCCCGTTTATCTGCAAACGGTGCGCGGGAAGGGTTATATCCTTTATACCGATTGAAGGCTCAGGCAGCCGGCGGCGCAGACTCCAGCGGAGGTTCATCACAAATATGGTCGCCGGGCGCGAGCCAGGTACGGAACCGCCGGCCGCGAAATCGTGGAAGGAGAAGTTGCGTGAGCACTCAGCCATTCCCAAGCTTGTCGCATTAGCCGCTGAACTTCTGCCCAAAGGGCTGTACGCGCGCGCCCTGCTGATTATCATCACACCCATCGTCGTGCTGGAAGGCGTCATTGCCTTCGCCTTCATGGAGCGGCACTGGCAGGCTGTGACGCGGCGCCTTTCGGAAGCCACAGCACGCGACATCGCAGCCATCATCGACCTTTACGAGGCCTTGCCCGACAAATCGGAAACCGCGCGCCTTGTAAAGCTGGCGCGGGAACGCATGAACCTGCAGCTTCAGTTCTTACCCGCTGGCGACTTGCCACCGGCTGGACCAAAACCGTTTTTCGCACTTCTCGATAGAGCGCTTTCCAACGAAATCCGTCAGCATGTCAAACGGCCGTTCTGGATCGATACGGTTGGCGAGACGGAGAACGTCGAAATCCGCGTCAAGAATGACGATGCGATCCTGCGCATTATCGCGCGGCGCAGCCAGACCTATGCCTCAAACTCGCATATTTTCCTGCTCTGGATGGTCGGCACGTCGGTGATCTTGCTGACCGTTGCGATATTGTTTCTGCGCAACCAAATCCGGCCGATTTTACGCCTCGCTGAAGCCGCCGACGCTTTTGGTAAGGGCCGCAGCTTTCCAGAAGATCTCCGCCCGCGTGGTGCCCGCGAAGTCCGGCAAGCGGCACAAGCGTTTCTGGAAATGCGTGATCGCATCACGACCCACGTCGAGCAGCGCACCACAATGCTGGCGGGTGTCAGCCACGATCTGAGAACCATACTCACCCGTTTCAAACTTCAACTCGCGATTATTGGCGATACGTCTGAGACCCAAGCGCTGGCGGCTGACGTCAATGAGATGCAGCACATGCTGGAAGATTATCTGGCCTTCGCAAAGGGCGACGGGGGCGAGGAAGCAAAACCAACGAATCTCAAGGAACTGCTTCAGGAAATTCATACAGAATCCCAGATCTATGGCCGTTCCATCGATCTCAAAATGCGAAAGCGCAAAGGCGATCTTGTGCTGCCGTTGAAGCGTCAGGCCCTCAAACGCGCGATCACCAATCTTGTGTCGAACGCATCGCGTTATGGCGACCACATCATCATTCGCGCGGCCACAGAGGGGCAATGGGTACGGATCGAGGTTGACGACGATGGCCCCGGCATTCCAGCTTCCGAGCGCGAAAATGTGTTCCGCCCCTTCTACCGGATCGACCACGCCCGCAATCAGGACGATGGCAATACGGGCCTCGGCCTCGCTATCGCCCGCGACATCGCCAAGAGCCATGGCGGCGAGATTGCCCTGGGCGAGAGCTCCATGGGCGGTTTGAGGGCAATTATTTCGCTGCCGCTGTAGGTGGCGCTCGCGAGTTTGTGATTTGAACGTGATGTTATTATATTTCAACGTCATGGGGAGACGGACCCGCCACACCGATCTCGCCTGCCAATATTGAGCGACGCCCGCAGTCTGGTGCTCCTCCCCTAAACTGCGGGCAGAGCCTTTACCTAAGAATTGGGATTATTGACCGAGTTCGCGGCCACGTTTCTGAGCCGCGGCGATAGCTTCGCGCATCAGGGCTTTCAGCCCGCCCTCATCACGCATCAACACCGCGAGTGCCGCTGCCGTCGTGCCGCCGGGAGAGGTCACGTTCTGGCGAAGTATGCCCGCCTCAAGAGGTGACTGGTGCATGAGTTCGGCGGAACCCGAAACCGTCGCGCGTGCGAGCCGCATGGCAAGATCAGCGTCAAGCCCAGCCGCACGGCCAGCTTCGGCCAGACACTCGGTGAGATAAAAGACATACGCTGGTCCCGAGCCTGACACAGCCGTGACGGCGTCAATCAAGCCTTCGTCCTGAACCCAAACAACGTCACCGACGGCACTCAAAAGCTGATCGCACGCTGTTTTCTGCGCCGCCGTCGCATGAGAATTGGCCACCGCCGCCGTGATGCCACGGCCAATTGACGCCGGTGTGTTGGGCATGGCGCGCACGACGGCACCGCCTGGCTTCAAATATTTTTCAAAGCTCGCAATTGAGCGCCCCGCTGCAATCGAGAGCACGACTGTCATTGGCCCAGCTAATTTTGCAAGCGGCGGAAACACAGTATCCATAACCTGGGGTTTGACCGCCGCAATAATCACTGAGGGGGCAACGTCTAAGGTCTTGAGCTGAGCGACCGCACGCAAACCGTGGCTTTGCACAAGCTCTGCGGCTTCGCCCTGCAATGCAGGTTCTTGAATGATGATCGATTTGGGATCAAGCCCGCGCGCCAGCCAGCCGGACAGCATGGCAGCGCCCATTTTACCAGCACCCGCCAGTACAACAGGGCCTTCAAACGATAAACTCATGATGCAGCCTAACGCGACAAAGCCAAAGTAGGTTTAGGCTTGGCCCTCGGTCTCGAACATGGTCGAGACGAGCGCTTCCCGGCTCTCTTTACCGGCCCAGACGACGAACTGGAAGGCCTGGTAGTAGCGTTCGCAGCCCTCCAGCGCCGCCCGCAGCATGGCTTCGCACTGGCGGGTGGTCGGCACCGCCCCGTTAAGTAAGAGCGCGTGGCGGAACATCACGAGGCCTTCTTGGGTCCACAGATCAAAATGGCCAAGCCAGAGCTGCTCATTGATTTGGGCGACGAGCCGGTACATTTCGGGCAAGCGGTTCTCAGGCACGCGGAAATCAAAGGCGCAGGCTAAGTGGAGGGCTTCGAGGTCTTCGCGCCAGTTGAGAGAGACGTGATAGTCGGTCCAGGTTCCTGCAACCACGAGAGTCAGCTCATCATCGCTGGCGCGGTCGGTTGCCCAGTCGTGGGCTTGGGCCAAGCTTTCGACCAAGTCGATCGGATTGGTGACGCGTTCGTAGTTGCGTTCGGCCGATGCCATGCTGCGGGATCCTCGATCTGTAAACCGCTGGAGCCCATCAAGGCGCCAGAAAAGAACAACGCGATACTTCAAAACCTTGCAACTGATGCGCCGGACCAAAACAGAGGGGCGCGCGAGTCGCAACCCAGGCCCGGCCACGGCTTAAGCTTGTCCACGGTCAAAGTGGCAAACACCGGGCAAATGCGGACTAAATCGAGATGGGTGTTGAGAACTTGTGTCGCGGCTGTGGACGAGGCCCAGATGCTCTCGACGGGATTAAAAAAATCAAAAGCGCGGGGCACTGATTCCGATCTGCTCCATATATGGAGAATTCAAACGCGAAGGGCCGCTTCGAGCGCGGCAACGCGGGCGGCGAGCGACTCATTCTCTTCCCTGGCCTTTTGCGCCATGGCTTTGACAGCCTCGAAGTCCTCGCGCGACACAACATTCATATCATTGAGGAAGCGTTCAGCTTGGCCTTTAACGAGAGATTGGGCCTCTTTTGTCAGGCCTTGGGCGGCGCCAGCGGCATCGGTCATGAGCTTGGCAAATTCGTCGAACATACGGTTTGTGGTCTGGGTCATCTCAGATTGAGCCTATTCGGGGTGAAAGCATCTAACCAAATATGAGCCCTGGCAGGGGACGCCGCAAGCCTCGATCTTGACAGACCAGGGACAAGCGCAAACAAGGCAGCAGACGAATTCGCCGCAAGATGTCAAAATTAGCCGCCCTATCCCCCCACGATGAGTGACCGATGCTGACATACGCTGCCGCGCTCGCCTTTCCCAATATTGATGCGGTGGCTTTTGAGATCGGGCCGTTTACCGTCAAATGGTACGGCCTTGCCTACATGGCCGGCCTGCTCATTGGCTGGTGGTATGTGAAGCGTCTCATCAGTGACCCCCGGCTGTGGCGTGGCGGCAAAGCCCCCATAACAAACGATCAAGGCGACGATTTGCTTCTGTGGGTCACCCTTGCAGTCATTGTTGGCGGCCGCTTGGGACAAGTCTTGCTCTATGACCCAGGCTATTATTCCCAGCACCCAATTGAAATCTTCAAGACCTGGAAGGGCGGCATGTCTTTTCATGGCGCGCTGATTGCGTCTGGTTTGGTGCTGTTGGTTTTTGCAAGGCATATTAAGGTGTCTGCGCTCTCAGTCATGGATGTGTGCTGCGCGTCTGTGCCAGCCGGGCTTTTTCTCGGGCGCGTCGCAAATTTCATCAACGCCGAACATTGGGGACGGGAAGCGCCCGAAGTATCCTGGGCCGTGCTGTTCCCGAATGGCGGACCTGTCGCGCGCCACCCAAGCCAACTTTATGAAGCAGCCCTTGAAGGCCTGGTGATGTTTGTCATTTTGCGGTTTTGTACGCACAAGCTGTTCGGGCTACAGCGCCCGGGTTTCGTCACTGGCGTCTGGCTCGTCTGGTACGCGATTGCGCGCACGATCTGCGAGTTTTTCCGCGAACCAGAGTCTGAGCACGCGCTGAACGTTGGGGTCTTCACCGCGGGCCAGATGTATTCGATCCCGATGCTGTTACTTGGGCTGTATCTCATTTTTCATGCCGTCACCGCTCACTCAAGCCATAAGGCGGCGCTGTGAGTTATGATCCGCATGCGCGCCGGGATACGCCGTTAGCCCTAAAATTAAAGGCGAACATCGCGCGCGAAGGCCCGATGCCGGTTTCGCAATATATGTCGGAATGCCTTTGGGACGATGCACACGGATATTACGCCACACGCTCAGCGATTGGGAAATCAGGCGATTTCATTACCGCTGCCGAGATCAGCCAGATTTTTGGCGAACTGATCGGGCTGTGGTCGGCGGTTGTGTGGCAGCAGGTTCTTGGTGGCCCGCCATCTGTCCGCCTCGTCGAGTATGGGCCAGGACGGGGAACTATGATGCGCGATGCATTGCGCTCGGCTCGCGTCGTGCCAGGGTTTGCAGCTGCGGCTTCCGTGCATTTGTTGGAAATGAGTCCCACACTGGCGGCTGAACAGCGCGCGGCGCTGAACGGTGCGGGCGTTCCCGTATCGTGGGGGCAAAATCTAGCCGGGTTCGAGCCCCCTGCCATCATCATAGCCAACGAGTTTCTCGACGCTTGGCCTGTGGAACAATGGGTCAAGACAGAAACGGGCTGGCGTTGGCGGGGCGTGGGTCTTGATGCCCGCGGCCACCTCTGCTTCACCGTTGTTCCCGGCACACGCGTGCGTGACGATCTCGATCAGCGTTTGCCGGGGGCGCAGTTGGGCGCAGTTGTCGAGAGCCAGCGCCCCGAGCGCCTAGCGGAAGCTTTGAAGAAGCTCAGCCTGTCTGGCCCGGTCGCAGCACTGATCATCGACTATGGTCATGTCGCGCCAGTCAGCGGCGATACGCTGCAAGCGGTCCGGGGACACACTTATGAGTCTCCTCTGACATCCCCTGGCGAAGCCGACCTCTCGGCGCAGATCAGCTTCTTTGAATTGGCAACCGAGGTGCACAAGGTGGGTCTCGCGATCGACGGCCCCATCACCCAATCGGAGTTTCTCGGCTCGCTTGGCATTATCGAGCGCGCCTCCCGGCTGATGTCAGCGAACCCGCAGCGCGCCGGTGAAATCGAAGCCGGTGTTGCAAGGTTAATTGCGCCAAACGGCATGGGCACACGGTTTAAGGCCATTGGCGTGCGATCTGCCCAGCTAGCGCCGCTACCTGGATTTCCGGCGCCGCTCCAAGCTTCACAGCCACCGCTGTGATAGGCTTAGCCTCGACAAATGCTCAAGGGCGTCCAATAAGGCTGTTATGATCTCTCCGGTTGAAGCTCTAAACCTCAAATCTGTGACCGGCATCCGTCACGGCTTTTTTACCCGCCAAGGCGGTGTTTCCGGGGGCATTTATTCAGCCCTGAATTGCGGAGTTGGCTCATCAGATGATCCGGCCAATGTCAGCGAAAACCGCCGCCGGGTCGCCGAACATCTCGATGCCAACCACGGCAGTGTCATAACCCTCTTTCAAGTCCACGGTGCAACGGCGCTGACCGTCAATAGGCCGGTGACGCGCGAAAGCCTGCCAAAGGCTGATGCCGTTGTCACCGCGACTCCAGGCCTTGCTATTGCTGTGCTGACTGCCGACTGCACGCCCATTCTGTTTGCTGATGCAGACGGCCGCGTCGTCGCCGCAGCCCATGCCGGCTGGCGGGGCGCTGTTGGAGGCATCCTAGAATCAACGATTGCCGAGATGGAGCGGCTGGGAGCGGTACGGGGCCGGATCAAAGCAGCTGTTGGGCCCTGTATTAACCAACGCGCCTACGAAGTCGGTCCTGATTTCGAGGCTGAGGTCATGGGTCTCGACCAGACGAGCGCTAGCTTCTTCAGCCGGGACATGGGTCCCAAGCCACATTTTGATTTAGCCCGATATGTCGTGCACCGCTTGAGCCGCGCCGGGCTCAAGGATATCGAGGCGGCGGCGCGTTGCACATACGAGAACGAATCGCTTTTCTTCTCCTACAGGCGCTCCCAGCAGCGTAAAGAGGTGGACTACGGCCGCCAAATCTCCGCCATTGTCGTGGCTTAACTGCACAATCCACAGTGTTTTGTCTAAGAACCCCTGTCATTGCGGGGCTGAACGTTATTTAGGCGTGTTGCCATCTGGACGGGCGCTCAACTGCTGATCTACAGGTGAGGGAGTGGGTACCGGTAGATTTAAGGACGCAAGGCCGCAGTGTTAGTACGACGGCTGCCGGAATAAAGCGGGTAGACAACGGGGGAACGTCACCGTGACGACCTTAAAATCTGCTGCAGCCTTTGGGTCTAAGCACCCACTTCGGTTCGCGGTTATATCATCTGTTTTGACGTTAGCACTCGCAGGTTGCGAGTCTGGCAATTCGCTGCTCGGAGGTGGCTCTTCGATCGCGCCACAGGCTTCCGTCGTCGATCCACAATCACCGCCTAAGGCCAATGTGCAATCGGCCAAGGTTGAGATCGCGCCAATCATCGGTGCACCGGAAGGTGTGTCGCGTGATCTGCAAGCGCAGCTCGCGACCGCCATAGAGCGGAACAAGATCTCGGTCGCTTCCGGCCCAACGGCTAAGGGCGAGTATGTGCTGCGCGGCTATATCGTCGCCGCACGCGAGAAGACCGGCTCCAAGATATCCTACATCTGGGATGTCACCGATCAGGCCGGCAAACGCGCCAACCGGATTACGGGCGAGGAATTTGCGGCGGGTGCTCCGGGTAAAGACCCCTGGGCCGCGATCACACCGCAGACCATTCAGAACATCGCCGACAAGACGGCCACACAAATTGCAAGCTGGCTTCCCAGCAATGCCGGAACTCCGGTTGCCAGCGTCGCGACACCAGCCTCGGCAACGTCCGCCGCAACAACAAATGTAGCGGCTGGTGCGGCAACTCAAGCGGCTTTGCCAGCGGCCACAAAAACCGCGCAGGCAGTCATTCCCGTGACGCCAGCGGTAGCCAATGGCCAAATTCCGGCGGCCACGCCTGCAGCTCTGACGGCAGCCGCAAATACGGCGGCGACCGCGCCCGCTGCCTCGACAACAGGCAGCATCGACAATGGCCCTGTCTCGACCATGGTGTCATCGGTGACCGGTGCTCCGGGTGATGGCAGTACATCGTTGGCTGGCGCAATTCAGCGCGAGCTGACCAAGAATGGCGTGCCTCTGACCAGCGCGGCCACGGCCCAAACCTATAAGGTTGAGGGTAAGGTTGTGATGGGCGCCGGCAAAGACGGCAAGCAGCCCATTCAGATCGATTGGAACGTGCTTGACCCCAAGGGCAAGAAGCTTGGCACGGTATCTCAGAAAAACGAGGTGCCGCAGGGTTCACTCGATGGCTCTTGGGGCAAAACCGCTGATATGGCCGCTGCCGCTGCTGCTCAGGGTATCGTGAAACTGCTGCCGCAACAGAGTTCCCCAGCAAACCCAGGGTTAATTGCCCAACCCAGGGGTGGCACTTCTCCACCCCCAGTGGGTGCAGAAGTAATGCCTACTTCAGCAAGGTAGAACCCTAATTCGTGAATGATTGCAAATAGCGGGCCCGGGCGGTTGCCACCTCCGGGCCCGCTTGCTAGAAGCCCCTCGTTGGCACATTCGGGAGCGCTCATGCCTTTCGATGCCCGGGACGGAGACGGACGAGGAAAGCTGCAAGTGAAACTCGTCGCAGGCAACAGCAACCGGCCCCTCACAGAGGCGATATGCGCTTACCTGAAACTGCCCATGACCAAGGGCCAGGTGAAGCGCTTTGCCGACATGGAAATCTTTG